>NZ_QTVP01000010.1:0-88711 GCF_003460645.1 Faecalibacterium sp. OF04-11AC
GGCGGGGGCGGCGGCGGGGGTGCCCGCCGCGGTGCCGGTGAGACCAAACTGGAACTGGACCGCCGCCATGTCCACGCCCGCATCGACGCACTGGCCGAAAAACTGGCCGAGATGGAAAAGCGCCGGGGCGAGAGCCGCAAGGCCCGCGCCAAAACCGGGATGCCCGTGGTCAGCCTTGTCGGCTACACCAACGTGGGCAAATCCAGCCTGATGAATGCCCTGTGCGGCCCCAGCGTCGCTGAGGCGGACATGCTGTTCGCCACCCTGGACCCCACCAGCCGGAAGCTGGTACTGCCCAGCGGCATGGCCGTGCTTCTGGTGGACACCGTCGGCTTCGTCTCCCGCCTGCCCCACAATCTGGTGGAGGCGTTCCAATCCACGCTGGAGGAAGCCGCCTGGTCGGACGTCATCGTCCGGGTGGCCGACGCCGGCGATGCGCAGCGGGAAGAGCAGCTGGCCGTCACGGACGAGGTTTTGGATGGTCTGGACTGTGCCGACATCCCCCGCCTGACCGTTTACAACAAATGCGACAAACCCGGTGCTCTCAGCTTTGACCCGGACATCCTGCTGACCAGCGCCAAAACGGGCTACGGCCTGGAGGCCCTGCTCAAAAAGCTGGATGAGACCCTCAGCGACCGGGTGCATACCATCCGGGTACTGCTCCCCTATGATAAGCTGGGCCTTGCCGCCCCCATGCGGGAGCGGGGCAGCGTGCAGGTGGAAGAATACCGGGAGGATGGCCTCTACCTGGAGGGCATCGTCAAAACGGAAGACCTCCACTGCTTTGAGGGGTATCTCTGCTGAGGAAACACTTACTGAATCATAAAATGCCAAAAGAGCCAGTCTCCTGTGAGACTGGCTCTTTTGATACCCATAGGCTTACAGGTTTTCAGCCCGCCTTTTCCGGTTCGGCTGCTTCGTCGGAGACCGTGCCGAACAGGCGCTCGTACTCACCCACAAAGGCCCGCTCCGGCAGCGCGGAGGTCAGGGCCAGCGCCGCCGCAAAGCGCTCCTCCTCCGTCAGCTCAATGTTGACCGGAGGAAAATTCTGCAGCACCCGCTCCAGCTGCGCCTGCACTTCTTTGGCCACAAAGATGCCGCGGTCGGTCATGTAGATCTTACCGTAGTGCTCTTTGACGATCATGCCGCGCTCCATGAGCAGGTTCATGATGCGCACTACAGAGGGCTTGGTCACGCCCAGCTTCTCTGCAATGCTGCGGGAGCTGATGTCCAGATGTGTCTGTGAGACCTCGTAAATGGCCAGCAGATACCGCAGGTGTGCCGCCGTCAGTTCCATTCCGATCACTCTCTTTCTCTTTGTTGTCTTTGTGAATGTTATGGTTCGCTAACTTTCTTTTTCCGAAAAAAGGGCGCGAGCCGAATACTCTCGACCCGCGCCCCCTTTCAGGTTGGTTCAGGCTTGGTCAGTGGCAGCCGCCGCAGCCGCCGCAATCTCCATTGCAGCCGCCTGCACTGCCACAACCACCACAGCCACCGCCGTGTTTGTGGGAGTGCCAGGTGACCCAGATCACGCCGCCAAACACGATTGCACCAACGATGATCGTGGGCAGGTTAAAGTTGGCAGCCAGAAATTCCATCATACAAAAGCACTCCTTTCAAAACCGTGCGATATTACTTGCTGGCAGTGATCTTCTTGACGTCGATCTTGACCTCATTGTCGCCAACATACTTGTTGGGACGGACCATCAGGTAGATGAAGCCAACCAGAACAACTGCAGCCACGATGGTGAAGAGGTTGAAGCCGACCTCACCGGTGATCAAGCCGCCCAGCTGGTACACGACCAGAGCCGCGCAGTAAGCCAGAGCGCACATATAGCCAATGGCGATAGCGGTCCACTTGCCGTTGTTCATCTCACGCTTGATCGCGCCCATCGCAGCAAAGCAGGGAGCGCACAGCAGGTTGAAGATCATAAACGCGTAAGCAGACAGAGCGGTGTAATCGGCAGCGACAGCGCTCCAGATCTCATCACCGTTCTCAGACAGCTCGCCGCCGAAGTTGTACAGGACGCCGAACGTACCAACAACGTTCTCCTTTGCGATCAGGCCGGTGACGGAAGCAACGGTTGCTTTCCAGTTGCCGAAGCCAGAGGAGCGAAGATCCAAGCGACCTTGGTAGCGATAGCAGCCAGCACGGAGTTGTCCTGATCCTCGACCATACCGAGGCACCGTTCTCGAAGCCGAAGCCCTGCAGGAACCACAGCACAACGGTAGCGGCCAGAATGACGGAACCAGCACGCTTGATGAAAGACCAGCCGCGCTCCCAGGTAGCACGGAAGACGTTGCCCCATGCAGGGATGTGGTAAGCGGGCAGCTCCATAACGAAGGGAGCGGGGTCGCCTGCGAAGATCTTGGTCTTCTTCAGGATGATACCGGAGCAGATGATGGCAGCCATGCCGATGAAGTAAGCGGAAACAGCAACCACAGAGGAGCCGCCGAACATAGCACCCGCGATCAGGCCGATAATGGGCATCTTAGCGCCGCAGGGGATGAAGCAGGTGGTCATGATGGTCATACGGCGGTCACGCTCGTTCTCGATGGTACGAGAAGCCATAACGCCCGGGACGCCGCAGCCAGTGCCGACCAGCACGGGGATGAAGCTCTTACCGGACAGGCCGAAGCGGCGGAAGATACGGTCCATGATGAACGCGACACGGGACATGTAGCCCACATCCTCCAGGATGGACAGCAGGAAGAACAGGACCAGCATCTGGGGAACAAAGCCCAGCACCGCGCCGACACCAGCGACGATACCGTCCATGATCAGGCCGTACAGCCAGCCAGCCACGCCGATGCTCTCCAGGAAGCCGCCCACTGCATTGGGAACGATCTCTCCGAACAGGACATCGTTGGTCCAGTCCGTTGCAAAGGTACCGATGGACCAGCCGCCGTCTGCAATGGAGGTGCCCATGGACAGGGAGTACATCAGGTACATGATGGCCGCGAAGATGGGCAGGGCCAGGATACGGTTAGTCACGATCTGGTCGATCTTATCGGAAGCGGTCAGGTGCTCCACACGGGCCTTCTTCTTGACAGCCTTGGAAACAACACTGTTGATGTAAGCGTAGCGCTGGTTGGTGATGATGCTCTCGGCGTCATCGTCCATCTCAGCCTCGCAGTCCTTGATGTGCTGGTCGATGTGATCCAGCAGGGCCTTGTCGAGGTTCAGTTCTGCCTGGACCTTGTCGTCGCGCTCGAACAGCTTGACGGCATACCAGCGCAGGAAGTGGTCATCGACCTTGCCCTGGATGGACTCCTCGATATGGGCAATGGCGTGCTCCACGCTGCCGGTAAAGACATGCGGCAGCTCGGCAGTCTTGCCAGCCTTGGCAGCGGCAGCAGCCATCTGAGCGGCTTTCTCGCTGCCCTCGTTCTTCAGAGCGCTGATCTCAACGGCCTGGCAGCCCAGCTCTTCGCTCAGCTTCTTCAGGTCGATCTTATCACCGTTCTTACGGACCAGGTCGATCATGTTGACAGCCATGACCACGGGGATGCCCAGCTCGATCAGCTGGGTGGTCAGGTACAGGTTCCGCTCGATGTTGGTGCCGTCGATGATGTTCAGGATGGCATCCGGCTTCTCGCCCACCAGATAGCTGCGGGCGACGACCTCTTCCAGAGTGTACGGAGACAGGGAGTAGATACCGGGCAGGTCCTGGATGATGACATCCTCCGCGCCTTTCAGCTTGCCCTCTTTCTTCTCCACGGTAACGCCGGGCCAGTTGCCGACGTACTGGTTCGAGCCGGTCAGTGCATTGAACAGGGTCGTTTTACCGCAGTTCGGGTTGCCGGCCAGTGCAATTTTAATACTCATTGCGTGTCCTTTCCTCTCTTTGGAATCAAACCACTTCGATCATTTCAGCGTCGGCCTTGCGCACGCTCAGCTCGTAGTTGCGCACGGTCAGTTCCATAGGGTCGCCCAGGGGGGCAACCTTACGGACATAGATCTCAACACCCTTGGTGATGCCCATGTCCATGATGCGGCGCTTCACGGGGCCTTCGCCATGCAGCTTTGCCACCGTTGCGGTCTCGCCGACTTTGACGTCTTTCAGAGTCTTCATTGTAGATCCTCCTCTACTTGTCTTTATACAAGAGACTATTCCAGTTTCGGAGCAGCTCTTTAAACAGCTTGTGGCGCTGTTTAGCCAATCATAATGCGGTTCGCCATGGTCTTGTCCAGTGCGATCCGGCTCTCCTTGACCTGCAGGATCAGGTTGCCTGCGATCTCGTTCACCACGGTCACTTCGCTGTCCACCACAAAACCCAGCTCTGCCAGGTGCTGGCGGACCTCATCCTTGCCGGTGATTTTTTTTATGGTCACGGTCTCGCCCGCTTTTGCCATCGTCAAAGGCATCATGTCTTCCACACTCCTTTGTTATTCTCCTGCAGTCGCCGCAAAGGTTAGTCAGTGGCAACTATCAGCATCGATAGTTTACACTTACTAACCTTTGCTGTCAACAGTTTTTTCATAATTTCTTAGCGGTTTGTAGACACAAACAATTTTCGTCCACGAATTTCCCAAGATTTTTTGCAGAGTGAACATAGACTAACCACAAAGTTTATACTTGCTAACTTTTTAGACTTTTCTTGTTTCTTTTTTGCTTTCATACGAATCATCGCCAAAAAGAATTATTTTCTGCCATTCTGTTTTTATTTTTCTTCATCTTTTTGTAAAACATTGTTCATCTGTTTTTTCCTCCCGGATATGACACAGCCGCCCGGTACAGTGGTCATTCTGCACCGGGCGGCCGCGTGTCAAAAGGAGGATTTCTTCCCGCCGACGCGTGGAGGCTCCGGCGGGCGCCAGGATAAAAAGAGAGTATTGGAAGAGAATGTCAAAATTTAAGCCGCCACCGCGAGGCGGGAGATGGGGGTGCCGCTGTGGAACAGGCGCAGGTACACGGCTGTGCATTTGCTCAGCTGCGCAAAATGGCGCCGGGCGGCGTTGGGGTCGCCGTAGGCTTTCCAGCAGCCGCAGCAGGTAAAGTTGCGGCCCCGGTTCTCAATAAAGCCCACCACATCGGTCAGCGGATAGCCCAGAAACACGCCGATCTCATGCGGAAACTCCGCCGAGCAGCAGAGCCTCCGGGACAGCTGGGTCAGCATGATCCCCGTCTGCTCCCGGCTCTGGGGCAGCTGATATCCCTCCCGTGCCAGAAAAGCGCGGACTGCTTCGTCCGCAAAGATCGCGCGCAGGCGTGCTTCGCGGTAAACGTAGATCAGGAACTGGTGCGTCCGAATACAGCCTTTCAGCACCCGGACGCTGAGGCCCTTGCTGGCCAGCTGCTCGTTCCAGCTGCGGACGCGGCGGGCAAGGTCCGCGCAGTCCCGCGTTTCATAGCGGAACAGCCCTGCAGGCTTGAGCCCGGCCAGTACAGGGGCGCATTGCTCGATCATCACGGTTTCAAAATTTCGCTCCATGTCTGGTCTCCTTCATCGGATGCTTTCTTTCGGGGATATCGTTCCCCGGTGCCCTGTCTTTTATGTGAGCGATAGTTAGAATCAGCTAACCAAAATGTTGAAAAGAACGCGGCTGGTCCCTGCCTTGCCGCTTCTTGGTTAGTTATCTCTAACGTGGCATTATCTTACCACAGGTTCGGGTGGTTGTCAACGGGTTTTTGAAACTTTTTTGAGGATATGCTATACTTATCTCACTTTTACCGGAGGATTTACATTTTATGGAACTCATCTTACTTTGTTCCCACATTGCCACACTCCTCGCCGCCTCCCCCACCCGCCCCATCCTCATCGCTTTGGACGGCCGGTGCGGCAGCGGCAAAAC
Source organism: Faecalibacterium sp. OF04-11AC (assembly GCF_003460645.1). Taxonomy (NCBI): domain Bacteria; kingdom Bacillati; phylum Bacillota; class Clostridia; order Eubacteriales; family Oscillospiraceae; genus Faecalibacterium; species Faecalibacterium sp. OF04-11AC. Next base: position 5,798 of record NZ_QTVP01000010.1, read on the forward strand.
GACGCTGGCGGCACAGCTGGCAGAGCGGTTTCCCGGCAGCCGGACCATCCACACCGACGACTACTACCTCCCGCCTGCCCAGCGGGTGCCGGGGTGGGAAACACTCCCCTGCGCCAACATGGATTTAAAGCGCCTGCGGGCCGAGGTGCTGAACCCTGCCCGGGCGGGGCAGCCGTTTTCTTATATCGCATACTCCTGCCGGGAGGGAGCCTATCTGCCGCCCGTCTCCTGCCAGCCCGCGCGGCTGGTCATCGTGGAGGGCAGTTACAGCCACCACCCGGCCCTCGCCGATTGTTATGACCTGCGGGTCTTCGTCACCTGCTCCAAGGCGGAGCAGACCCTCCGCCTGCAGGCCCGGGAGGGGGCGCGGTATCCCGCTTTTGCCCAGCGCTGGATCCCGCTGGAAGAGGGATATTTTGCAAAGTATTCCATTGAAGAAAGTGCAGACTTGATTCTGGATCCCGAAAAGGGTATGATAGAGGCAACAAAATCATAAAGGAGCATCATCTTATGCGTGCTTACGAACGACTGTTACAATACGCCCGGGTGTATACCACCTCGGACCCCGAATCCGGCACCCACCCCTCCGCAGCCCGCGAGTTCGACCTCGCCCACATGCTGGTGGAGGAGATGAAAAATCTGGGCATCGAGGACGCCCGTGTGGACGAGCACTGCTACGTCTACGGCACCCTGCCCGCCACCCCCGGCTGCGAGAAGCTGCCCGCGCTGGGCCTCATCGCCCACATGGACACTGCCCCGGATGCCAGCGGCGAAAACGTCAACCCCATCCTCCACGAGAACTATGACGGCAACGATGTGACTCTGCCCGCCACCGGGATGGTCATGAAGACCTCCACGTTCCCGTTCCTGAAAGAGCTCAAAGGCGAGACCCTTATCACCACCGACGGCACCACCCTGCTGGGTGCGGACGACAAGGCCGGTGTGGCTGAGATCATGACCGCCGCCGAGACCCTGCTTGCCGAGGGCCGCCCCCACGGCAAGGTCTGCATCGCCTTTACCCCCGACGAGGAGATCGGCGAGGGCGCTTCCCTGTTTGACATCCCCGGCTTTGGGGCCGACTTTGCCTATACCGTCGATGGCGGCGATGTGGGCGGCATTGAGTACGAGAATTTCAACGCCGCTTCCGCTACCGTCACCATCCACGGCTTCTCGGTCCATCCGGGCAGCGCCAAGGACGCCATGATCAACGCCTCCAATGTGGCGCTGGAGTTCCACAGCGCCCTGCCCGTGATGGCACGGCCTGAGACCACCGAGGGCTATCAGGGCTTCTACCACCTGTGCCAGATGTACGGCGACGTCACCGACGCTAAGCTGGGCTACATCCTGCGCGACCACGACGCCCAGAAGCTGCAGTACAAGAAAGACAACCTGATGCAAATCGCCGCCTACCTGAACGGCAAGTACGGCGAGGGCACCGTGGAAGTGGAGATCAAGGACAGCTACCGGAACATGATCGAGAAGATCAAGCCCCACTTCCATCTGGTGGAGAACGCCCGCAAAGCCATCCGGATGGCAGGCCTGGAGCCCGAGGAAGAGCCGGTCCGCGGCGGCACCGATGGTGCCACCCTGAGCTGGAACGGCCTGCCCTGCCCCAACCTGGGCACCGGCGGCTTCAACTTCCACGGCGTCTGCGAGTGCACCACCGTGGAGCGGATGGACAAGGCCACCGAAATCCTGCTCAACATCGTGGAGCTGTATTCCAAATAACTTCTACAAACCAAAAAGAACGTCCGCACACTGTGCGGACGTTCTTTTTGGTTTTAACCCACGTTGATATGCCCCACCGGCATCACTTTCCGTTTGTTGTCGTCCGGTTTTGCCGTCAGGCTGATGGCCAACGAGACGGGGCCCACGCGGCCCATGAACATGACCAGCATATACAGCAGCTTTGCCCCGGTGTTCAGCCGCCCGGTGACACCCACCGAGAGGCCCACGGTACCAAAGGCCGAGCAGGATTCAAAGATCGCGTCAATGACGGTGACGGCCTCGGCGCTGTTGTAGTAGACGACGACTGCCGAGCCCAGCGCCGCCACCGCACCCAGCATAATGATGGTCAGAGCGCGGTAAATCGTCTTGGACTCAATGTGGTGGTCATGGATGACGCAGTCATCCCGGCCCTGTGCCACACTGCGGATGGTCAGGATGACCACTGCAATGGTGGTCACTTTGACACCGCCGCCCGTGGAGCCCGGCGCCGCGCCGATGAACTGCAGAATGCTCATCCAGAGCTTGGTCACCGGGCCGCAGGCTTCCAGGTCAATGGTATTCATGCCGGCGGTACGGGTGGAAACGGATTGGAACAGCGACGCCATGATCTTGCCCGGGACGCTCAGCCCGCCCATGGTGGCGGGGTTGTTCCACTCCATCAGGCCGATGAGCAGAGCCCCCAGCACCCAGAGAATGAGGGAAAATTCCAGCACCACCCGGGCCTGCAGCGAGAGGCGGCGGCGCTTGCGGTACTCGCCCAGCTCCACCCAGACCATGAAACCCAGGCCGCCCGCCATGATCATGAACATGATAACGGCCTGCACATAATAGTTGTTCACATAGGGTACTACGGAGGAATACGCCCCGAAGCGTCCGAACAGGTCAAAGCCCGCGTTGCAGAACGCCGAGATGGCCGTAAAGATGCTGACCCAGATGCCCTCCGGGCCAAACTGCGGCACCAGCGCAAACATGAGCAGCACGGCACCCATGGCCTCAAAGGTCGCGGCCAGCCGGATGACGATTTTAAGCACCTCCGTGGCCTTGGAAAGGCCTTCGGCCGAGACGCTTTCGCCCAGCAGCCGCAGATCCCGGAAGCCCATCCGCCGCCGGGCCGCCAGCGCAAAGAAACTGGTCAGCGTGACAAGGCCAAGGCCGCCCACCTGAATGAGGAGGAGCAGCACTGCCTGCCCGAAAAACGTGAACTGCGTCCAGGTGTCCCGCACGACGAGGCCGGTGACGCAGGTGGCGCTGGTGGCCGTGAACAGGGCGTCCACCAGCCCCAGCCGCCCCTGTTTGCTGGCAATGGGCAGGCTGAGCAGCAGCGTGCCCGCCGCGATCACCAGCAGAAAGCTGACACAGATGATCTGGGTGGCACTGCTGCCGGCCAGCCAGCCTTTTTGTTTGCGGAGATTGAATTTCTCCTTTTTTCGTTTTAGCATAAAGCCCCTCTTATTTTCAGCCATTCCCGCAGGATACTTTCCAGTTTGCCCCGATCCAGCATCTGTTCATTCAGTTCTGCGTTGCAAACATGGAGAATGTTCCCGCTGCCAGCAGTTTCTGCGTTTCTTTCGCGTAGATCTCCACCAGCACGGTGCACACGGTGCGGCCCCGGTGCTGCACTTTGCCCACCGCGTAGACCTGACCCTCGTGGATGTTCCGGTAGTAACTCAGGCTGCCGGTTTGGGTCACATAAGTGCGGCCATCGGTCCGGGCGGTAACGCCGCTGCAGCAGTCCGCCAGCGTAAACAGCAGGCCGCCGTGCAGCATCCCCATGGGGTTGAGCAGCTCCGGGCGGGCGGCGGTGCCCATCACGGCGTGGTCTTCCTCCAGCTCCCAGATCTCAATACCGCAGGCCTGGACAAAGGCATTTTCAGCAGTATATTCGATCAGTTTTTTCTTTAAATTCTCATTCATCACTCATACTCTCCCGGGTAAAGAACCAGCTCATGGGGTAGATGCCCTGCGGGCACTGCAGATACTTGTCCTTTACCGCGCAGCGAATCCATTCTTTGGATACTCCCAGCGCGTCGGCTGCCTGCTGCAGCTCCAGCGGGCGGAGGTAGCCGTGGCCTTTGCGGAAGAATTCTTCCTGCTCCGCCACGATCTTTTTGGCACAGCGCTCCAGCAGCGCCTGCCGCCTGTTGATGTTTTCCACGATGCTGCGGGCCTGGTTCAGCTTCTCCGAAAGATAGAGGCGCACCTCTTCATCCGGCGTCTCGAGCAGCAGGTTGCTGTAATACACGCTGAGATCCAGCGGGGGCAGACCGCCGCCGTTCACCTGCACTTCCAGCTCCTCGTCTTCCCCGGGCAGCACCAGGACATCGGGCGTGACATAACTCAGGTTCTCCCGGCGGCTGAACCCAGTACCCGGGCGGGGGTTCAGGGAGCGGATCAGGTCGCATTCCTCCCGCACCAGAGCCTCGGAGGCCCCTGTCTTCCGGCTGATGGCGCCATAGCCGTTCTCGGCCAGCTCATCCATGAACTGCTCCACGATCATCCTTGCCAGCCGGTGGTCGCCTGCGTGCCGCTCGATCTGCAAACTCAGGCACTCGGTCCGGTCCCGAGCCCCCACGCCCGCCGGGTCGGCAGCCTGCAGCTCAGTCAGGGCACGGGAGATCACCGCGTCGCTGACGCCCAGCGATGCGGCCAGCTCGGCGGGGTCCTCGCTGAGAAAGCCGTCATCGTCCAGCCGGTCACAGAGCAGCTCCACGGCCTGCAGCACCTCCGGCTCCAGCTTCGTGCCGATAAACTGCGAAAGCACAAAGCGGGAGAGGTCGTTCTCATCGCTCAGATAATATCCCATCCGGGAAAGCGGGTCCCGGCTGCCGTCTTCCTCGTCCTGGCCCTGATAGTAAGAATCCTGCCAGTCGCCGGCCTCCAGCCACTCCCGTTTCCGGGCAAAATTCGGGTCTTCCAGCATCTCTTCGCCCGGGTCGGACAGCTCAAACACCGGGTTTTCCTGCAAAGCAGTTTCTACATAATCCCGCAGCTCCTGCACACCCATCTGCAGTACGCCTGCAAACTGTGTTTCCTGGGGAGACGGAGTCTGTTCATACGTTGCGCTCATTTCATTTACCTCCCAATCATCAGCGGTCTCAGTCTATCACATCCCCTGTTGTGAATCAACATTTCTCCAGATTTCTTGGCAGGTTGCAACAAAAAGTGCGCCCGCATTTTGTGCAGGCGCACAGTAGAGCACGGTGGAAAACCCGTTCAGTACTTTAAAAACAGCATTCCCAGCACCACGCCGCCCACCATGAGCGCCGCGGCGGCCAGGTCATACCAGTGCACCCGTGGTACCGTATAATAGGTACGCGGCGCATCCCCGCAAAAGCCCTTGGACTCCATGGCCATGGCAATGGACTCCGACCAGCGGACGCTGTTGACCAGCATGGTGAAGACCGGCTTCATCGAGAGCGGGCCCGCTTTCAGGCCGCGCGCCGCAAAGGCCGTGCGCACCTGGGCGTACTCCCGCGCCATCCCCGGCATCAGGTGGAACGCCGCCAAGATGCCATAGGCAAACTTGGGCGGGAGGTGGCACTGGTGCAGCAGGCTGGCAATGAAGAAGTCACCCTCGGTGGAAAGTGCAAACAGGATGCCCAGCCCGGCGTAGGCCAGCAGACGGGTGGCCAGCTGCAGCGCCGTGTACAGGTTTTGCGACATGGCCGCGCGCACACTGTAAGGCATGGCCGAAAGGCTGCTCAGATCCATGGTCTGCGTGCTGCCGCCCCGGGCGTAGTAAAGGCCCGTCACAAACAGGCCGAACGCCGCAATGCAGGCCGGCAGCAGGATGACGCCGATCTTTTTCAGACTTACCCGGGAGCAGAACATCAACAGCAGCAGGCAGACGGCCAGCACCAGCAGGTTCAGGCTGACCAGATACTCAAACGAGAGCAGAATGACACAGATCAGCACCGCAAATGCCTTTACGGTGGGGTTCCAGCGTTCCAGCATTTACAGCACCTCCTCTGCGGATTTTTCCACCAGCGCGGTATCTTCCAACCGGTAGATTTTATCGGCCCAGGCCGCAGCCAGCTCGGTATCGTGGGTGATAAAGATGACCGTCAGCCCCTCCTGCTCCACTTTTTCCCGCAGGTGCTCCATGATGGCGTTTACCGAGCGGGCATCCTGGCCGTAGGTGGGTTCGTCCAGCAATAGCAGTTCCTGCCCGCCTGCCAGCACCGAAAGAACCGCCAGCCGCCGCTGCTGGCCCTGGCTGAGCATGTAGGGCGAGTACCGCCGCTGCCGTTTCAGTCCGTAACGATCCAGCAGCTCTTCGGCCCGCTGGCGGCAGGCCTCGTCCGAGAGGCCCGGCTCCCAGAGCCGCAGACCAACACAGACCTCGTCCTCCACATTCTGGGTGACGAACTGGTTGGCCGGGTTCTGGAACACGATGCCGATGTGGCGGTACAGCTCTTTCGACTTCATTTTTGCAATGTCCCGGCCCTGAAACAGGATCTGCCCCGTGTAGGGGTGCTGCTTGAGCACCGAGAGAAAGGTCGTGGTTTTGCCGGTGCCGCTGGGGCCGAGAACTGCCGTCATACAGCCCGCCGGGAAATCCGCGTCCGCATTCTGCACCAGAAAGGGTGCGTCGTACACCGCGCGGCCCCACTTGCGGCGGGTGGGCAGCCCCTTGCGGATGCTGACACCCCGGAACTGCAAAAGCGGCTTGCCCTCTGCCACCGGGCGGGCCGCTCGCTCCGGCCGGGAACCCGGGTAAAACAGGCCCAGCCGCTCAAAGTCCGCGCGGTGTTCCGGCAGATTTTTGCAGTTGATGCCCCGGGCGGCTACTTTGCCGCCCTCTTCCAGCAGGATGATCTCATCGGCGGCTTCCAGCCAGAGGTCTGCCTTATGGTCGATGGCCAGAATCGTCCGGCCAGAAGTTTTCATCCTCAGCAGCATTTCCAGCAGCTGGACTGCCGCCTCGTGGTCCAGGTTGGCAAAGCTTTCATCCAGCAGGATGCAGCGGCTCTCCATAACGTAGAGGCAGGAAAGGGCCGCTTTCTGCTTCTCGCCGCCGGACAGGGTGGAAAGAGTCCGATCCAGCAGCGGCGCAATGCCCAGCTCCGCGGCGGCCCGGTCGATCCGGGCATCCATCTCCCCGGCAGGGACGCGGATGTTTTCCAGACAGAAGCGCATCTCCTCCCGCAGGGTGTTCATGCAGAACTGCAGGTCCGGGTTCTGGAACAGCACCGTCAGGTAAGCGGCCCGTTTCTGCGGGTCCAGCGTTTTCAGGTCCTGCCCGTACAGCCGGATGGTTCCGCCCTCCAGAAAACCACCGTTTTCCGGGTACAGCCCCGCGGCTACCGCGGCCAGCGTGCTTTTGCCGCAGCCGCTGCCGCCCATCAGGACCGTGAGCGTCCCGGCCGGGATGCTCAGGCTGGTATGGTCCAGAATGTTGCGTTTGCCTTTTTCCTGATAGCGGAACACGATATCTTCCAGCTCCAACGCGGTGTTGGCCGACATTTCTTAATCCTCCAGGTCAGCGTCCTGTGCCTGTGCCACGGCATAGCCTTTCAGGACACCTGCCTTGACGAGGCCGTCGGCCAGCATCGGGGTGATGAAACCGTCAAAGACGATGGCGCTGATGATGCGCACCACCAGCATGATGGCCAGCACGGGGATGGCAATTTTGTTGTAGCCGCTGATGAACAGGTTGTAGATCAGGGTCAGGACCGAGCAGATGACAGCGCCCTCGATCATGGTCATCCGGTCAAACTTCTTGTAGCGTTTCAGGGCAATGATGAGCTCAAAGCCAAGGCCCTGCACCAGGCCGGACAGGATGATGATGGGTCCAAAATAGTTGCCGTACAGGCACTCCAGCACAGCGGCCAGCAGCTCGGCGATGAGGCCGGTGCCGGGCTTGCGCATGACATAGATGCCGAACGCACCGGCCATGAAGTAGATGCCGTAGAACGGCTCATAGCCCAGAGAGGCCATGCCGAACGGGGTCAGCATCCCGTACAGAACGCCGCCAATGTAAGTGCAGCCCAGATAGACCACACCGAACAGCACAGCGCTGATGGCAATGAGCAGAACGTCTTTCAGTTTCCAGTTTTTCGTATTCATTTTAGTTTTCCTCCGTCGGGCTGTTGCAGTTCATGGTAAAGTGCAGGACATAATGGTGGACCGCCGGGGCGTTCTCCATCAGCTCACAGACATGGGTCAGGTAGGTGAACACATCCTGCACGTCGCCGTCGATGCGGGTGGCATAGTGGATGGTCTTGGGGTTCAGGCCCTCGTCCTGCGCCATGTACCACACCTTGGCGATCTCGTCGATGTACTGGGCATCCCCCAGCGGGTACAGGGCCAGCTTGCAGTGGACCGGGAAGTGGATGTCTTTCACCAGTGCCGCATTGGGGGCCTCGCCCTCACGCTCAGCACGCTGTCGCCGGACACATCGCCCGGGCAGCCCTTGGAGAACTGCCCCTCCAGCGCCATGTGGACGCCGGGGCGGTAAGCGTTCAGGAACAGTGCCTGCACGGCGTCCGCCACATAGGGCAGCTTGCCGCGGTAAACGGTCGAAAGGGCATCCGTCTCACTCCACACCGCAGAGGTATTCGTCTTTTCCAGCGAGCCCAGAATGATCTCGATGTACTTGTCCGACATGGGGTACAGGGTAAAGCGGCAGCCCGCAATGGGCAGCTCCGTGCCGCGGCCCGCCCAGGGCAGGTCCGGGCGGTTGCAGCCGGTACAGCAGTTTTCGGTTTCCATAGTCGTTCCTTCTTTTCCATTTTTGTACAAAATAAAAGGGATGCTTTTCGTCCAGGAAAAGCATCCCTTTTGCCAGCAGGCGCGGCGGCCCGTTGTAAAAAGCGACAGAAATGCTTTTCCTACGCCGGTATTACCCGGATCAGGTGCAGGGAGTCGGGTGTGAACCCTCTCAGCACAAGGCCCCTCCAGCATTCTGATGATTCTCTTTTTATTTGCCACCGCATAGCATACCGCAGCCGTACAGAAATGTCAAATATTTTATCTTAAAATCACCGATCAAAAAAGCGCAAAGGCTTTGTTTCCCGCTTGGAAAACAACCTTTGCGCTTTTTGTGAGATGTCCCTGAGCGGATTCGAACCGCTGGCCTTTCGCTTAGGAGGCGAACGCTCTATCCAGCTGAGCTACAGAGACAAAATAAGAAGAGCCATGCGCTGTATGGAGATGCATAGCTCTTTTATAATACCGCAAAGCGGGCGGAAAATCAAGTCGGGGCGGCCCGGCTGTTACCAGACGGGCTCCTCCAGGTCTGCGGTAAAGTCGGTCGATGGCTGGTCGTCCAGGCCCAGCATGGCCCGGTCAATGGCATAGCGGTTGCTGCCGTTCCGGACACTTTCGGCACTGGCGCGGTAACAGGCCAGCAGGATGTCCATGTTGGGCTGCGGCCCATTCGGGTCGGTCAGGGCGCCAAGCTCCCGGGCCTCGTAGTAGTTCCCGATGATCTGGCCGCAGATGCGCCGACGATCCCGCAGCGGGGTCTGCAGGTTGGCGATCCGCTGCTGGCGCATCCCGTAATAATCGCTGCCGTGGTCCGCAAACAGGATGTAGTATTCCTGCTCGATCTCCACGGGTGATGCCTGCCGGCCATAGTAGTGCACCAGGGCGCTCCGGCGCTTGTCGTGGTTGAATTTGTTGATATCGGCCAGCCCATTGGGGAAGAGCTCCGGGTGGCGGATCCATTTGGAGTAAGGTTCCACCGCCACATGCAGGGCGTCGAAAATTTCCAGAAAATCTTCCATCGAAATTTTCATCTCGCCACTCTCCCATTTCTGTACGGTCCGCTTGTCGCGGCCAAGCCGCTCGGCCAGCTCCCGCTGCGAGACATCCGCGCTCTCCCGGGCGCTTACCAGCGATCTTGCAATTCGTCCTCGATATCCTGTCATGCTGCTCCCCTCCTCGATCGCCGCGCAGAGTGGCTCGCTGTTTCCGCAATGCACGGCGGCACATTCTGCACCGCCAAATTTCTCCGCGCCGATTGTTTACTCTGCACCTCTTCGTGTGCTACAATACCCTCGGAAATTTCCAATGAGATGCTTGTCTATCGAAAGAATACACGATTTTCCTTTTTCTGTCAATTTAATGGCGTTTTTCGACGCATTTTCTGGCAAAGATTTCTTAGCCTGGGTTCTTTTGGATGATAGACCCGTCGTTTTGGGGGTGCAGGCATCTTTCCTGCCATTAGGCCATTCGAATATTTTTCAGAAAGTTGGTGATCTGCCGTGTTCGTTTACCGCTGCGTGATGGAGCGGCAAACCTGTCCTGAGATTGGATGGTATCAGAGTTTTGGCTTGGCAGTCTATTGCACCCGCCCCGGTTCGCAGGTGCTTCTGACCGCCCTGTTTGACATTTCTCTTGACCGCGCGTTCGTGGAGCGGCTTGCAGAAGACTGTACGAGATTTCAGCTCGACCCGGTCCATCTCATGGACGTTGCGGAAGACGCTCTTGCATAGAAAGAATCAAAAAAAGCACCAGCCTCCTGCATTGCTGCGCGGGAAACTGGTGCTCTTGTTTTTATTTCTGGTTCCGGCTTATTCGGCGCCGCGGCCTGCAAAGACCACCCAGACCGTCTTTAACAGGATCTTGATATCCTGCCAGATGGTCCAGTTATCAATGTACCTGGTATCCAGCTTGACGACCTCTTCAAAGTCCTCAATGTTGCTGCGGCCGCTCACCTGCCACAGGCCCGTGATGCCGGGCTTCATGGACAGGCGGCGCTTATGGTGGCTCTCGTACTGCTTGTACTCGTCCAGCGTGGGAGGCCGGGTGCCCACCAGGCTCATATCGCCCCGGAGGACATCGAAGAACTGGGGCAGCTCGTCGATACTGGTCTTGCGGATGAACTTGCCCACCTTGGTGATGCGGGGATCGTCCTGCATCTTGAACATGAGGCCGTTCATTTCGTTCCGGGCCATCAGCTCTTTCTTCCGCTCCTCCGCGTCCACATACATACTGCGGAGCTTGTGGATATAGAACACACGGCCGTTGCGGCCCACACGGCGCTGTTTGAAGACCAGCGGGCCGGGGCTTTCCAGCTTGAGGGGGATGGCCACGATGGCAATGATGGGGATGCTGAGGATGCAGCCCACCAGACTGCCCACAATGTCCAGCATCCGCTTAAGGGCCTGGTCGCGGAGTTTGAGCTCCACGGTGCCCATGGTGACCACATTGCCGCCGGCGCAGCGGCTCAGGCTGCGGCTCAGGCGGGCGGTGCTGGTCTCATCGCAGCAGACATCCTCGATGCGGTCCAGCAGGGGCAGACGGAAATGGACGGTCAATCCCATGCTCTCCATCTCTTTCAGATAAGGCACAAAGGAATCACCGCTGTCCATGGGGATGTCCACATACACTTCATCCAGCGCGGCCTGCCGCAGCCAGTCCATAAAGGTATCGTAGTTGGCCTTGATGTCCACGCCCTCGATCTGGCCGCCGATCTGCTCTTCCGGGATCTCCAGCAGGGCAATGCCCGTCAGCCGCTTGGACCAGTCCCGCTGCAGCTCCCGCACCATTTCCCCGGCATGTTCGCCGGTGGTCACAACGCCCACCAGGCTTTCCATGCTGTTTTTCTTCCGGGTGGTGGTCAGCAGCTTTTTGAGCACACTGTGGAACACCGTCATCAGCACCACGTTGATGACCGGCACTGCCACCAGAAAATACCGGGAGCTCAGCAGCGGGGCCTTGGTCAACAGCAGGCCCGCCGAGTTGATGAGGGTCAGAATCAGGTTAAATTCGACCGAGATCTTCAACTCCCGTTTCCATGGACGGGTGGTAATGTTCTCGCTCTGGTCAAAGGTCAGAAACGTCAGCAGATAGGCCAGCATCAGCAGGCAGAACGCCTGGATGAGGTCGGGCGCGGTGTAGTTTCCACCTTGCCCAGCAGACCATCCACCATCAGCCAGCCCAGCGCCATGCTGAGGGCCAGCGAGAGGATGTCTGTTACAAAAGTGCAGACATACTGCAATTTTTCTCGCTTGGAAATCACGATTTTTCCATTCCTTCCTCGTTCACGATCATTTTCCCCCCAAGGGGACGATTCCTGTTTCCGCAAAAAGCCCTGTCCGTCAGGGCCAAAGAGGCACTTTGCAGGCCTCTGCCGGGCTCTATCGTCCGTCAATGGTTGATTTTATCACATTATCGAGAATGTTTCAATCCCAAAATTTTTCTTTCAGGCTTTTCAGTTGACAAACTCACTGTTTTTGCGTATTATAAGTAGAAGATGCAAAGGGGAAGTTCTGCCCCTTTGCACCCAGACTGCAAATCGGCTTTGACGAGAAGAGTACACCCCGTCCGCACCTGACAGAAAGCCCGGAGGATGGAAGCGGGCAGGCCGCGCGGAGTGGAAGATGGTCTCTGAGCCGCGCGGGCGAAAGGGAGTTTTCTCCCCCAGCCTGCGACGGGTGCGCCCGTTACCGCGCCGCGCTGGTACATTATTTATATACCAGCGCGCAAGGCTCTGCCTGCAAAGGCCGGGCGAACCAAGGTGGTACCACGAAAGCAATGCTCTCGTCCTTGGCCGGAGTTTCCGGCAAGGGACGGGAGCTTTTTGTTGCCGCAACAGAAAGGAAGAAACAGACCCATGAGTGAGCACAAAACATTCTACATTACCACTCCCATTTACTACCCCAGCGATAAGCTGCACATCGGCCACAGCTACACCACCGTGGCCTGCGACGCGCTGGCCCGCTTCAAGCGGATGCAGGGCTATGACGTCATGTTCCTGACCGGAACCGACGAGCACGGCCAGAAGATCCAGGACAAGGCAGCCGATGCAGGCGTCACTCCCAAGGAGTACGTCGATAAGATCGTTGCCACCGTCAAGGACCTGTGGAAGCTGATGGATGTCAGCTACGACCGCTTCATCCGCACCACCGACGATTACCACATGGAGTCCTGCCAGAAGATCTTCACCAAGCTGTACGAGCAGGGCGATATCTACAAGGGCGAGTACACCGGCCACTACTGCAAGCCCTGCGAGAGCTTCTGGACCGACAGCCAGCTGGTGGACGGCAAGTGCCCCGAGTGCGGCCGTGAGGTCTACGACGCCCACGAGGAAGCTTACTTCTTCAAGACCGGCAAGTACGCCGACCGCCTGCTCAAGCTCTACGAGGAGAACCCCCAGTTCATCCAGCCCGAGAGCCGCAAGAACGAGATGATCGCGTTCATCAAGCAGGGCCTGCAGGACACCTGCGTTTCCCGTACCTCTGTCAAGTGGGGCATTCCCGTCCCGTTCGACCCCAAGCACACCATGTATGTCTGGGTGGACGCCCTGAGCAACTATATCTCCGCCCTGGGCTACGGCAACGAGAAGTACCACGACTACGACAAGTTCTGGCCGGCAGACCTGCATATGGTGGGCAAGGAGATCCTCCGCTTCCACACCATCCTGTGGCCGGCCATGCTGATGGCTCTGGACCTGCCGCTGCCCAAGCGCGTGTTTGGCCATGGCTGGCTGCTGATGAACGGCGGCAAGATGTCCAAGTCCGTGGGCAATGTCGTGGACCCCGTGGTCCTGTGCGACCGCTACGGCGTGGATGCCATCCGCTATTTCCTGCTGCGTGAGATCCCGTTCGGCAACGACGGCATGTTCACCAACGAGGCCCTCATCAACCGCATCAACAGCGACCTGGCCAACGACCTGGGCAACCTGCTCAGCCGTACCGTGGCCATGTGCGAGAAGTACTTCGGCGGCACCGTCCACCATGTGGCCGGCACCGAAGCCATTGACACCGAGCTGGAAACCATGGTCAACGAGCTGGCCTCCAAGGTTTCTGCCGACATGGACAACCTGACCATTCCCCAGGCCCTGATGGAGATCTTCGCGGTCATTCAGCGCGCCAACAAGTACATCGACGAGACCGCTCCCTGGGCTCTGGCCAAGGACGAGGCCAACAAAGCCCGTCTGGAGAGCGTGCTCTACCACCTGTGCGAGGCCCTGCGCGTGGCTGCCGTCCTGCTGAACGCTTACCTGCCCTCCACCGCTCCCAAGATGATGGAGCAGCTGGGCCTGGATGCTTCCGCCCTCGACCTGAGCAAGACCGTTTACGGCGCGCAGGAGACCTACACCGTCCACAAGGGCGACGCTCTGTTTCCCCGCATCGACGTGGCCAAGGAGATCGCTTATCTGAAAGAGCAGGACGAGAAGCGCAAGGCCGCTGCCGCTGCTGCCAACAAGGCCAAGGAAGAGGCCGCAAAGCCCGCCGCCCCCAAGGAGGACGCTGCTGAGAGCAATGTGGACTTCACCCACGAGGAAGAGATCGACTTTGACACTTTCTGCAAGGTGGAGCTGCGCGTGGCTGAGGTGCGCGCCTGCGAGAACCTGAAAGAGAGCAAGAAGCTGCTCCACCTGACCGTCTTCGACGGTGAGCGCGAGCGCTGCATCCTCTCCGGCATTGCCAAGTGGTTCAAGCCGGAAGACCTCATCGGCAAGAAGATCGGCATCGTGTGCAACCTGGCACCCCGCCCCATGATGAAGGGCAAGTATGTCAGCGAGGGCATGATCTTCGCCGCGGACACCGCCGACGGCGGCTGCTCCATCGCATTCTACGGCGACGACACCCCGGTCGGCAGCCGCATCCACTGAGCCGATGCCGAACATTGAAAATTCCCGCTCGGCCAAACTGGACGCCATCTTCGGGACGCCCCTCTTTGCGGTGCTGCTGGCCATCGGCTGCAATGTGCTGTGGGGTTCGGCGTTCCCGTTCATCAAGATGGGCTACCGCCTGTTTGCGATTGAGACCAGTGATACGGCCTCCATCCTCTGCTTTGCCGGGGTCCGGTTCATGCTGGGCAGCCTGCTGGTGCTGGCGGGAAGCCTGATCCTGGAGGGCAAACTCCCGCAGCCGCCCTGCGGCAAAGTCTTGGGCGAGTGCTGCGCCCTGGGCCTGTGGCAGACCACAGCCCAGTATGCGTTCTACTATATGGCCGTTGCCCTGCTGACGGGTGCCTTTGGCGGCATCCTCAACAGCACCCAGAGCTTTCTGGGCGTCATCTTCGCCCATTTCCTCTATGGCGATGCCGACCGGATGACACCGGCCAAAACGCTGGGCTGCGTGCTGGGCTTCGCCGGGGTGCTCATCGGCACCATCGGCAACCACGGCGGCGGAAGCGCCTGGGGCGTGTTCTGTATGCTGCTGGCCACGGTCATTTTTACCCTGTCCGGCCCGTGGAACAAGTCCGTGACGAAAAAGGCGGACAGCTTTGCGGTCTGCTTCCTCAACCTGTTCGTGGGCGGGCTGGCTCTGCTGCTGATCGGTCTGGCACTGGGCGGCAGCCTCCACCCGCAGAGCGCTCTGGGCCTGCCGGTGCTGCTTTATCTGGCGTTCATCTGCGGCGCGGGCTATGTCATCTGGGCCCTGCTGATGAAGAATAACCCCGTCAGCCGCATTGCCATCTTCGGGTTCGTGAACCCGGTGGTCAATGTGCTGCTGAGCGCCCTGCTCAACGGCGAGCCGCTGTTCCGCTGGCAGTACCTCGGGGCGCTGGTCTTCGTCTGCGTGGGCATCTGGCTGGTGAACAAAGCCCCTGCCCAAAAGGGGGTGCGCTGATGGGCCCTATTTTTGATACCCATGCGCATTACAGCGCCCATGCCTTTGACACCGACCGTTACGCCCTGCTGGACAGCCTGCCCGATCAGGGCGTGGTGGGCGTCTGTGAGCAGGCCACCCACTCGGGCGATGCCCCCAAAGTGCTGGAGCTGGCCCACCGCTACCCGTGGGTGTATGCGGCCATCGGCATCCACCCGGAAAGCCTGCTGGCGGCGGAGGACTGCGGCGAGGAGGGCCCGGCCCCGACCATCTCCGTCTACGGCGGGGACTGGGCGGCGGAGATGAAAGCCCTTGCGCCCTACTACGACGACCCCAAGGTGGTGGCCGTGGGCGAGTGCGGGCTGGACTACCACTGGCCCGTGCCCAAGGACGCCCAGCTGGCCCTGTTTGAGGCAGAGCTCCGGCTCAGCCTGGAGCTGGGCAAGCCCATCATCGTGCACGACCGCAGCGCCCACGCCGATGTCTACGCCCTGTTGAAAAAATACCAGCCCAGAGGCATCGTCCACTGTTATTCCGGCAGTGCGGACGACGCGGAATGGCTGGCAGAGCAGGGGCTGTACTTCGGCTTTGGCGGGGCCTGCACGTTCAAGGGTGCCAAGCGGGCGGCCAAGGCCATTGCGGCCCTGCCGCTGGAGCGGATCGTTCTGGAAACGGACTGCCCCTACATGGCCCCGGAGCCCGTGCGCGGCACCCGCTGCGACAGCTCCCTCATCCGCTATGTGGGCGAGTACATTGCGGCTATAAAAGGCGTGGAGCCGGAAACCGTCTTCCGCGTGACTGCCGAAAACGCCAAGCGGGTCTATCAGCTGTAACGGCTTTGCCCTCTCAGGCGCTTACGCGCCAGCTCTCCCAATGGGAGAGCCAAGAGCGTCTTTATGAAAAGCAAAAGCTAATCTTTAGCTTCTGTATAAAACAAGAAAATCCATCCTAATTGTTTATAAGGAGACATCTATTATGAAAGCTCGTATCCCCAAACATCGTGAGTTCATCATCAACTTCCCCGACAGCATCCCCGAGGCAAAGGCCAACGAGGGCTGGGCAAAGCTGCAGCAGATCGTGGAGGACTACAAGAAAGCCCACAACGGCGCTTCTGTCTACGCTCCTACCTTTATTGAGGACTGCGAGGCTGACGTCAAGAAGCTGCAGGAAGAGTATGGCTTCGAGTACACCGTTGAGTACGTTCAGTAATTTTTAAAAGCGTTTCTACAAAAAAGGGGCTGTTCCCGGATGGGAACAGCCCCTTTTTTCATTGTTTTTCATTGTCTGATTTCATGATTCGCTTCCACCTTGCTCAGCAGGATGCGGTCGTTGTCCAGCGCCTTACCGGCGTTCTCGCGGAACTTCTCCAGCAGATCGTCCACGGTCATCTTGCCGCGGGCCTCGCCCTTGACGTCAAAGACGATCCGGCCCGCATCCATCATGAGGGTGCGGTTGCCCAGCTCCAGCGCCTGATGCATGTTGTGGGTGACCATGAGGCAGGTGATCTTTTTCTCCGCCACGATGCTCTTGGTCAGCTCCAGCACTTTCTCGGCGGTGGCCGGGTCCAGGGCGGCGGTGTGCTCGTCCAGCAGGAGGAGCTTGGGGGTGACGAGCGTTGCCATCAGCAGGGTCAGTGCCTGCCGCTGGCCGCCGGAAAGCAGGCCCACAGGCTGCTTCATCCGGTCTTCCAGCCCCATGTTGAGCAGGGCCAGCTTCTCACGGAAGATCTCTTTGTCCTTGCGGGAGATGCGGGAGAAGATGGCGTGGGGCGCGGTGCCTGCCCGTAGGTAAGCCAGCGCCAGATTTTCTTCAATGGTCATATTGGGGGCCGTGCCCTTGAGCGGGTCCTGGAACAGGTGGCCGATGACCTTGCTGCGCTGGTATTCCGGCGCAAAAGTGATGTTCTCCCCGCCCAGATAAATGCTGCCTTCATCCGCAATGAAGCCGCCGGTGATGGCGTTGAAGAGGGTGGATTTACCGGCGCC
The DNA here is from genome assembly GCF_003460645.1 of Faecalibacterium sp. OF04-11AC. Classification (NCBI taxonomy): domain Bacteria; kingdom Bacillati; phylum Bacillota; class Clostridia; order Eubacteriales; family Oscillospiraceae; genus Faecalibacterium; species Faecalibacterium sp. OF04-11AC. The sequence continues at coordinate 23,022 of NZ_QTVP01000010.1, forward strand.
GTTGGAGCCCACGATGGTGGCAAAATCACCCGCTTCCATCGTAAGACTGACGCCGTTCAGAGCCACTTTTTCATTGACGGTGCCGGGGTTGAACGTCTTGTGGAGGTTTTGCAGTTCCAGCATTTCCATCTCAGACCGCCTCCTTTTTCTGTGCCGCGTGTTTCCGCTTTTCAAAGGCGAAGTGTGCCTGGATGGCGGGCATCGAGATGGCCACGGCCACGATGATGGCACTCACCAGCTTCATGGCCGCTGCCGGGACATTGAACCGCAGCGCCACCGCCACGATAAAGCGGTACAGGCAGCTGCCGAAGACGACGCCCAGCACCCGGCGCAGCATGGTGCGCTTGCCCACCAGCGTTTCGCCGATGATGAGGGAGGCCAGCGCAATGGTGACCATGCCGGTGCCCACGTTGATGTCGCAGCTCTTCTGGTACTGGGCCAGCAGGCCGCCGGAGAGGGCGGTCAGGGCACCGGAGATGCACAGGCCCACCGTGATGGTGAATGCAGGGTTGATGCTGGACGCCCGCACCATGGCGGCGTTGTCACCGGTGGCCCGGATGGAAAGGCCAAGCCGGGTACCCAGGAAGCCGATCATTGCCGCGCCAGCCAGCGCGATGACCGCTGCAGCCAGCACCAGCTTATACCAGCCGCCTGTAAAGGCCAGCGCGCTCTTGGCGATGGAGAAGACCGTGTCCGTCTTGACCAGCGACATGGTGGAGGAGAACCCCATGACCGCCAGGTTGATGGTGTACAGGCCGGTGTTGACGATGATGCCTGCCATGATGCTCTCTACCCCGAGGCGGGTCTGCAAAAAGGCTGTCACGAAACCGGAGCACACGCCCGCCGCCATGGCCGCCAGCAGCGCCAGGAACGGGTGCCCTGTCAGCGCCACCTGACACGCTACCGCGCAGCCCAGGGTAAAGCAGCCGTCGGTGGACAGGTCTGCAATGTTCAGAATGGAATAGCTCAGAAACAGCGCCAGCGCCACCAGGGCGTAGATGCAGCCCAGCTCCAGCGCGGTCTGAATGACATTGAGCGAAAAGATACTCGCCAGCATGTGTGTGCTCCTTAATATAATGATTGAAACCTCTCAGTCACGCTTCGCGTGCCAGCTCCCCTACGAAGGGAGCCAAGAGGACGGCTGCGTTTTTGAGAAACTGCATCTGAACGATGCCGTTGGGCTTGCCCCCCCTGTCAGGGGAGGTGGCATCGAGCGTTAGCGAGATGACGGAGAGGTTTTCTCAGAAATTCTCTGCCGTCTCCACTTCCACGACCTCGGTGCAGTAGGGCTTGAACGCCTCTTTCACGGTGTCGAGGGAGAGGCCGAGGGCGGCGCAGGTCTCGGTGTTGATGGTGGCAATGCCGTTGTCAAAGGTCTGGAACGGCAGGTCAGCGGGGGTCTTGCCGTCGCAGAGCAGCTCCACCACCATATCGGCGGTGGCCTCGCCCAGCTGGACGTAATCGACGCCGTAGCCCACGAACGCGCCGTTCAGCGCGAAACTGTCGGCACCCGTATAGTGCTGGACGCCTGCCTCGGCAAAGGTCTCATAGATGGAGAGCTCCGCGGTCATCACGGTGTTGTCCGTCGGGGTGAAGACGGCCTTGACGCCGGAAGCAATGAGGGCCTCGGCAGCCATCTGGACCTCGGCGGTGGTGGTGCCGTTCTTTTCAATGTACTTGATGCCCTTTTCGTCGCAGAATGCCTTGGCGTCGGCAATGGCCTGGGTGGAGGCATCCTGGCTCAGGTCGTACAGCAGGCCGATGGTGTCGATGTCCGGGTTGACGGCCAGGATCAGGTTCATAATGGCGTCCGTGTTCAGGGCATCGGAGGTACCGGTGATGTTGGGCTCGGTGTCAAAGCGGCTGCAGCCGGGTCGGTAACGGCGGAGTAGACCACCGGGATATCGGTGTCTTCCACAGCGGCCAGCATGGTGGCGGCGGTGGGGGTGGCAACGGCCACGATGACATCCACGCCATCGGCCACGAGGTCGGCACCGATCTGGTTCAGGTTGGTCTGATCGGCCTGCGCATTGGCGTAATAATCTGCGTAATCAAAGGTGACGCCCTTTTCCTTGGCCACTTCGTCCAGGCGGCTCTCCACCGACTCAACGATCTGGTTCAGGGAAGCATGATCCACGTAGTTGACGATGCCCACTTTAAAGGTCTGGCCTGCGGCGGCCTCGCTGGCAGCGGCCGAGGAAACCGCGCCGGAAGCAGCTGTGCTGGAAGCCGTGCTGCCGGCAGAGCTGCCGCAGCCCGTCAGGCCCAGTGCGGAGACAACAGCGGCAGCGGAAGCTGCTTTCAGGAAGCTGCGGCGAGAGATCCTATTCATGGTTTTCATAGCGGTACTCCTTTCCCTGGAGCGGGCGGCCCAAATGATAAATAAAAAACCCGCTCCACTTGCGGAACGGGGTAAAAGAAAACGACCCCGTCCCTGTGTGTTATCCACAAGGACAGGATCGGTAAAATACGATTCTGCGGTGCCACCTTGCTTGCCCTGCTCATTTCCCAGATTGGAAACGGCAAGAGCCCCTCAACGGAGAGCCAACACTCCCCTGCCCTGTAACGGAGGCTTCCGTCCCAAGCTACTGCGGCATTTCTGCCTTTTTGCCCGGCCCTCGGCGGCCCACGAATCTCTGCCCCGCTCTCGCCCGTTTTCACTGTCCGGGCTCACTGCAGACGCGCTGTGCAGGTTCTCTTCCGCCTCATTGGTTTGATTGCATTATACACTTTATCTGCGTAAAGTCAAGAGGGAAATTTTCTTTTTTGCAAAAATTTGTCCACAGAATTTTTCACGTTTCCTCATTCGAGATTGAGCTTATTTTTCATCAGCCAGCAGGTGAGGATAAAATACACCGCGCCAAACACCGCCGTGATGGCAAACGAAGCCGCAAAGAAGATCAACGTGCTGTGGTTCGCCGCCTCGCTCACGATGGTACCACCGGCAGAGCCCATGAGGATGCGGACAAAGCCGCCTGCATTCAGCAGGTTTTCCACCCGGCCCTGTCCCCAGCTCATCAAAAAGAACGCGCCCACGCTGGCCACGCCGTTGTGGGCCCGAAACAGATGGCCAACCATGCAGGCGGCATAGATACACAGCATCGTGCAGAGCATCCGGGCATAGCACAGGAGGGCCGTCCAGAGCAGGATCGCCAGCAGATCTCCCTCAAAGCTCGTCCGCAGGGCTGCCCAATCATCCCAAAGATTGCTGAAGTTCAGATTGGTGAAGTCCGCTCCCACACAGAACATGACGACGAGGGAAACCACACCCACTACGGCGCTGGCCAGCAGCCAGACCGCGCTTGAGATCAGCTTGGAACCCACCAGCTGGGCCTCCGTCACGGGCAGGGTGTGCATCAGGTAGCCCTCCCGGCCCAGCAGATTTTTGGTAAAGCGCTGGATCACCGTGACAATGGTGACGATGACGAGTGCCATGACCAGCAGGCTGTAGATCGTCACGCCAAGTTCAAAGACATGGCTCTGGGCAGCGGCTCTATCCCCCCGGAACGAGAAGCCGATGAGACCTGCCGCGGCCAGCAGGGCCAGATAGATGCCGCCGTAGGTACGGGCCGTGGCCCGGAACTCATACTTCAGTAAATTTTTCAGCATTTGAATCCCTCCCGGAAATACTCATCCACACTCATGCCTTCCGTCTCCCGGATCTCATCCACGGTGCGGTGGGCAAAGATCTTTCCCTCTTTCAGGAAGATGGCCTCGTCCAGCACCGGCTCAATGTCCCCGATCAGGTGCGTGGAGATGACCACGGTGGCGTCCTCGCTGTAGTTGGAGAGAATGGTGTGCAGGATGTAATCCCGCGCCGCCGGGTCCACACCGCCAATGGGTTCGTCCAGCAAATAGAGCTTTGCCGCGCGGCTCATGGCCAGGATCAGCTGCACTTTTTCCTTGTTGCCCTTGGAGAGGGTCTTGAGGGGGGCCTTGGGGTCCAGCTCCAACTTGGCCAGCATCTCGCCCGCCCTGGCGGGGTCAAAATCGGCGTAGAAATCGTGGAACATTTCCACCAGCTGCTCCACACGCATCCAGTCCGGCAGCCAGGCGGCGTCCGGCAGGTAAGAAACGATCTCTTTCGTAGCCGGGCCGGGCACACTGCCCGCAATGGTAATGCTGCCCTCCGTAGGCTGCAGCAGACCGTTGGCCAGCTTCATCAGGGTAGTCTTTCCGCTGCCGTTGGGCCCCAGCAGGCCGATGATCTTTCCCGGCTCCAGGTGCAGGTCCACATGATCCAGCGCCCGTTTTTTGCCGTAGGCCTTGCTCAGGCCGGTGCAGTTCAAAAGCTCAGTCATGGTTTGTTTCCTCCTTCTCATTCCAGCGCTCCAGCAGGGTGGCGGCCTGTTCCGGGCCGTAGCCAATGCCGCGCATCTTCTCCAGAAATTCGGCGGTCAGGTTCCGGGCCGCCTCGGCACGCAATTGTTCGATCAACGCTCTATCCTCCGTCACATAACGGCCCGCGGTGCGCTCGGTGCGCACCAGGCCCTCGTTCTCCAGCTGGGCAAGCGCCCGCTGCATGGTGTTGGGGTTGACCCCGGCGGCGGCGGCAAGGTCGCGCACCGAGTCCAGATGCCCGCCGGGTGGGTAAATGCCTGCTAAAATTTTTGCCTTGAGCCGTTCCACCAGCTGAGCATAAATGGGGCGGCTGGAGTCAAACTGTTCGGCCATCGGATCATCTCCTTGTGTTGCTGTATTAAGTGTCTAATACAATAATACTCATTTTTCAAGCTGTGTCAAGGGCATAATACAATTTTAAGCAAAATTTTTAAGCAAAAATGAAGGCAGAAGCCTTTGGGGAAAGCTTCTGCCTGGATCAAACCCGATTCTTTTCCTTATGACTTACGCCGCCGCGCTGGTGCTGGCTGCATCTGCCTCAGCACTGTCCGCACCGGCCTCCCCGGAAGCTGCCTCGTTTCCCGAAGCAGCGTCTGCTTCCACACTCTGAGCGGCAGGCTCGTCCGCGGCGCTGTCGCTGTCGGCCGTGGCGGACGCGGAATCCGCCGTGCTGGCCAGAATGGCGTCCTGCACTTCATGCTCCTCCATCTGCGCCGAGGCGCTGGCCGGGGAGCTCTCGGCGGAGGATTCCGGCTTCGTCTCGCTGTCGGTCAGGCCGGTGAGATACCAGCTGCCGCTCTGGCGGGTGAAGAGATAATCCATATACTTGGTGGGCGTGTCAGACGAGGCGTTCAGGATGCTGTCGTCCGCGCTCTGGGTGGGGATGTAGCCCACCGTGACGTGGAGCTTGCCGTCCTTTTTGAAGAGCTTTGTCACGGTGGCGCGGTAGCTGCCCACGCTGCCCGTGACCGGGATCTTGTAGCACTGGGTGGTCTCGTCGAACTCGATGGTCATGTCGTCCATCTCAAAGCTCTTGTGGGTCATTTTAAAGCTGGGGCCCACCAGCTTTGCCAGGTAGGCGTCCACATCCACCGAGGGGATCAGCAGCTGCTCGGTGTCCGGGTCGGTGTTGTAGTGGTCAAAATTGCCCTGGGTCTCCTGGATGTTATACACACAGCCCCAGACAGCCGCCTCCCGCAGTCAGGTCGTCGATGTTTTCAATGCCGTCAAAGGGGAGCGGGTCAAACAGGACAAGGCCCTCCAGCTTATCTTCATATTCTTCTTTCTGGGCCGTATCGTCAAACAGCTTTGCCACGGCACGCACGCCGGAGCGCAGCACCGTCACCGCGCCGATCAGCACCAGTACCGCCACCAGCAGCCCAAGGGCCTGCCGGGCACGGCGGCGGTGCAGCCGGGCGTGCTCTTCCGGGGTCATATAATTTTTCATAGGGTATCGTCTCCAAGAATGTAAGTTTTCTGCACTCCACAGTATACCACAATCTGCCCGCAGGTGCAAAACCCGGGCCGTGGATTTTTTGTGAAAGCGCGTGGTTATTCCCAGGTCTTCCAGACATCGGGCTGGTAGCCCACGGTAGCCTTGCGCCCGTTGCGCACAATGGGCGTGAGCAGCAGCTGCTGATTTTCAAACAGCTTATCCTCTTTCTGCCAGTCGATGAGAGCGTCCAGCAGCGCCAGCGTCTGCTTGTCTTTCGCGTTGGGGTTCACCATCTTTTCCCAGCCGCCCAGGGCCCGGGCCACATTGTCAAACTCGCCCCGGCTCATGCCTTTTTCTTTCAGGTCGATCATCTGGAACTTGATGCCCCGCTCCTTGAAATACCGCTGGGCCTTTTTGGTATCAAAGCACTTGGTGGTGCCGAAGATCTGAATGTTCATGGTTTGTCCTCCTGTCGTCCGTAAAAGTTATTGTACCACACCGCGCACAAAAAGCCCAGCATATTTCCCTGCGAAACGGGGAAAATAAAGCCATCCAAAGGAGGATTGGTTTTATGAGAGCATTCGTAGACCCCGACCTGTGCATCGGCTGCACCCAGTGCGCGGGCATCTGCCCTGCCGTGTTCACGATGGAGGGCACACTGGCCGTGGCGCTGGCGGGCGAGATCCCCGGCGAGGAAGTGCCCGCCGCCGTGGATGCCGCCCAGGCCTGCCCCGTCAGCGCCATCCGCATGGAGGAGAGCTGAGTCTTCTCCCAAAATCACCGGGAAGCAATTGCCTCCCGGTGATTTTCTTTGGGCAGGTTTTGTGCTATACTATAAGGTGTGAAAATTTGGAATGGAGGATGAGAAACGATGCGTTTACTGGTCATTGACGGCAACAGCATTGCCAACCGTGCGTTTTTTGGCATCAAGCTGCTGACCACCAAGGACGGCCGCTATACCAACGCCATTTATGGCTTTTTGAATATCCTGCTCTCCCTGCTCAAGGAGTGCGACCCCGACGAGGTGGCCGTGGCGTTCGACCTGCGGGCCCCCACGTTTCGCCACAAGATGTATGACGGCTACAAGGCCACCCGCCACGGGATGCCCGAAGAGCTGGCCCAGCAGATGCCGGTGCTGAAAGAGCTTCTGGCCGACCTGGGCTACCGCGCCGTGACGGCCGAGGCTGGGAGGCCGACGACATTCTGGGCACCCTGGCTGCTGCCTGCGACGCCCGCAAGGACGACTGCTACCTGGCCACCGGAGACCGCGACAGCCTGCAGCTGGTGAGCGAGAGCACCACCGTACTGCTGGCCGCCACCGCCATGGGCCGGAGCAAGACCATCACCATGGATGTGGACGCCATCCACGAGAAATACGGCATTGAGCCCAAACAGCTCATCGAGGTGAAGAGCCTGATGGGCGACACCTCCGATAACATCCCCGGCGTGCGGGGCATCGGGGAAAAAACAGCCCTGAACCTGGTGCAAAAATTCGGCACGCTGGAAAATGTTTACGCCCACATCGACGACCCCGTCATCAAGCCCAAGCAGCGGGAGCATCTCTTGGAGTGCAAGGCAGATGCCGAGCTGAGCCATGTGTTGGGCACCATCCGCACCGACGCCCCCATTGAGACGCTGAGGGTGCCTATAAAGTGGGCGAGGGCAACAAGGCCGAGGCCGTGCGGCTGCTGCAGGAGCTGGAGATCCACTCCCTCATCCCCCGGTTCGGGCTGGACAACGTGGCTCCGGCCACGGCCCCCGAGGAAGTGCCCACGGAAGAAGCCGAGATCGGCATTCTGCCCCTGACCCCCGCCGGGCATTATCTGGTGGCCGCCCGCCCCGCCGTGATGGGCAAACAGGGCACCAAAAATGTCATCGTCCAGCCGGAGGCCTGGTACGCCGTGCAGGACAGGACCGTTTTCCCCCTGAGCGACGACGAGCTGGTTCGCCTGCTGGATGACCCCGCCGTGACGCTGGACGTCTTCTACTCCGCCCCCCTCTACGCCAAGGCCATGGCGGCCGGTGGCTGGGGCAGCAGCATCGTCTGGGACGGCAAGCTGGCCGCCTATCTGCTGGACGCCTCGGCCTCCAAGTATCAGATCTCGGAGCTGGCCGTGAGCTACCGCGCCAAGGCAGCGTTCACCTGCGAGGAGTGGCCGGATGCCGGTTTCCTGGCGGATCTGTTCGCCAAGATGAAAGCCGAGATCACGGCCTGCGGCGAGGACGACCTGTACCATGACATCGAGTTCCCGCTGGCCCAGGTGCTGGTCGATATGACCCGCACCGGCATTCTGGTGGACAAAGGCGGCATTGAGGAGTTTGGCGTCCGGATGCGCACCGAGCTGGCCCAGGTGCTGGGCCGCATCCAGATGGAGACCGGCAGCACCAGTTTCAACCCCAACAGCCCAAAGCAGCTGGGCGAGATGCTCTTTGATACCCTGGGCCTGCCCCACGGCAAAAAGACCCAGCGTGGCTGGTCCACGGACGCCGAGACGCTGGAAGCCCTGCGGGATTACCCGCTGGTGGAAGACATTTTACAATACCGTGCCTACCAGAAGCTGAACTCCACCTATGTGGAGGGTCTGCTGAAAGTCATCGGCGAGGATGGCCGCATCCACACCCGGTTCAACCAGACCGAGGCCCGCACCGGCCGCCTCTCCTCCGATAACCCCAACCTGCAGAACATCCCCATCCGCACCGAGCTGGGCAGCCAGCTGCGGGCCTACTTTATTGCAAAGCCGGGCTGCGTGCTGGTGGACGCCGATTACAGCCAGATCGAGCTGCGTATCCTGGCCCATGTCACCGGCGACGAGCACATGCAGAACGCGTTCCGCAGCGGGGAGGATATCCACCGCAGCACCGCCGCCAAAATTTACGGCATCCCCCAGAGCGAGGTAACGCCCCGGCTGCGCTCCTCCGCCAAGGCCATCAACTTTGGCATCATGTACGGCAAGGGGGCCTACAGCCTTTCCAAGGACATCGGTGTCTCGGTGAAAGAGGCCGACGCGTTCCTCAAAAACTATCTGGCCGCGTTTCCCAAGGTGGACGGCTACATGGAAAAGACCATTGCCGACGCCAAGGACTGCGGCTATGTTTCCACCCTGTTCGGCCGCCGCCGCGCCCTGCCGGAGCTGAGCAGCTCCAACCGGAACATCCGGGCCAGCGGCGAGCGGATGGCCCGCAACACCCCCATCCAGGGCACCGCTGCCGATGTCATCAAGCTGGCCATGGTGCGGGTCTGGCGGCGGCTGCGGGACGAAAAAATGGAGAGCCGCCTCATCCTGACCGTCCACGATGAGCTCATCGTGGAAGCGCCGGAGGCCGAGGCGGCCAAGGCGGCCTCCATCCTGCGGGAAGAGATGGAGGGCTGTGTACACTATGCTGTGCCCCTGAGCACCGAGGTGCATGAGGGCAAAAACTGGCTGGAGGCCCATTAAACTGTTATGATCGTATTAGGAATCGAATCCACCTGCGACGAGACCGCCGCATCCCTCGTGGAGGACGGGCGGCATCTGCTGAGCAACGTCATCTCCACCAGTGTGAAAGAACAGGCGCTCTACGGCGGCGTTGTGCCCGAGATCGCCAGCCGCCGCCACTGCGAGTTCATCAGCGCCACCGTCAAAAAGGCCCTGCTGGACGCCGGTAAGACCATCGACGACGTGGACGCTGTGGCCGTCACCTTTGCACCCGGCCTCATCGGCGCGGTGCTGGTGGGCGTCAACTTTGCCAAGGGGCTGGCCTACTCGGCGGGCAAACCGCTGGTGCCCGTGCATCACCTGCGGGGCCACATCGCCGCCCTCTACCTGACCCACCCGGAGCTGAAACCGCCGTTCCTCTGCCTCGTGGCATCCGGCGGCCACAGCCACATTGTGGAAGTGCTGGACTACACCCACTACCACATTCTGGGCCACACTGTGGACGACGCGGCCGGTGAAGCCTTTGACAAGGTGGCCCGGACCCTGGGCCTGCCCTACCCCGGCGGCCCCAGCGTGGCCAACGCCGCCAAGACCGGCAACCCCAAAGCCTACCGCCTGCCCGTGCCCCATGTGGAGGGCAAATACAACGTGAGCTTCTCCGGCCTCAAAACCGCCGTGCTCAATGAGGTGAATCAGGCCAGATGAAAGGCACGGAGGTCAATGTGCCCGACTTGGCCGCCAGCTTTCAGGAGCGCATTGCAGGCATTCTGGCCGAAAAGCTGCTGCTGGCCGCGGCCGACACCGGAGCCAAGCAGGTCTGTCTGGCGGGCGGCGTGGCTGCCAACGGACGGCTGCGCCAGCTGGTGAACGATGGGGCCCAGAAGCTGGGTGCCAAGGTCTACCTGCCGGAGCTCAAGTTCTGCGGGGACAACGGTGCCATGATCGCCGCCCAAGGATATTACCAGTACATGGCCGGGCACACCGCCGGGCTGGAGCTCAACGGCCTGCCCACCCTGCCCATTGATTACGAATAAGCAGATACGCAAAAACGAGGAGCCGCAAGGCTCCTCGCTTTTTATGCTCTGTTACTGGATGTCTTTGCCAAAGTAGAGGCCCACTTCCCCGACCTTCTTTTTGCGGAGGAGGAAGAAGGTGGGGACGAGATAGACCAGCACGGAAAGCAGCATGGTGGAATCGTAGCTGCTCACGGCAGTGGACATATTCTCGGTGCCATACAGGCCGCCCGCCAGCAGAGAGGCTGCGTCCTGCGCTCCATGCAGGAAAACCAGCACCCACAGGTTGCCCGTGCGGAAGTAGATGGCCGCAAACAGCACGCCCAGCGAGCCCGCAAACACGCACTGCATCAGCACGCCAAAGGGAGCGCTGGACAGGATGTTGGTCAGGTGCGCCCCGCCGAAAAAAAGCCCGGACAGCAGGCAGGCTTTCCAGATGCCCGCACGGCTGGTGCCGAAGTGCTCCAGCAGGGTCTGGGCGATGACGCCCCGGAAGAGAAATTCCTCCGCCACACCCACCGTGAACATCCCGATGAAATACCACGCGATCTGCCAGCCGGTGCGCAGGGGCCGGTCGGTCGGCATCCCGAACAGCAGCTTGCCGTAGAGGGTGTAGCAGATCATGGCAAAGGGGAACATGCCCACCAGGATGCCATTGAAAAAGCCGCTGCCCCGGCGGCGGAGCAGCCCCAGCCTGTCGGTCTTCTTTAAAAAGAATACGGCCACCAGCGCTCCCAGCAGCTCCTGAATGGCGCTGAGGAAATAATCGTCCACCCGGGTCAGGTCCACTCCCAGCATGGCCAGCAGCAGGACCAGCAGCACCGGCACCACCATCAGCACGGCAAGGAACACCACTTCCGTCAGCAGGCAGTACCCCACCGGGTGCGCCCTGCGCAAGCGTTTCAACATCAGCAAAACCTCCCGTTCATTCGTGGCTCTATTCTAACATACTTTTCCATCCGGCGCAAATCTCCGCACCCGGAAAACGGGCTGCGAAAAAATCCGAAAAAATGGTTGACAACCACCGGGCAATATAGTATAATATCCCTTGTCAGCGGCGGACACCGCTCCTGGCAAAACCGAATATTGGGGATTTGCATAGTGGTAGTGCGGTAGACTCTGACTCTACTTGTGGGAGTTCGATTCTCTCATCCCCAACCAAACCGCAGTCAATTGGCTGCGGTATTTTCGGGGCATAGCGCAGTTGGTAGCGCGCCTCGTTCGGGACGAGGAGGCCGTGGGTTCAAATCCCGCTGCTCCGACTGAAAAAACACGTTGATTCTTCGTGAGTCAACGTGTTTTTTGTTTTCCTCTATTGACACCCGCCTCATTGGGGAATATTCTTATAGTAGCATTTGTGCCCCGCCCGCGCGGGTAAAATTGAGGAAACGAGGGATTTGCAGAATGAAAAAACGTGTTGGTATCCTGACCTCCGGCGGCGACTGCCCGGGCCTGAACGCCACCATCCGCGGCGTTGCCAAGGCGCTGTATGCCCGCATGGGCGAAAATGTCCAGATCGTAGGCATTCTCAACGGCTATCACGGCCTCATCACCGGGGAATACAAGGAGATGACTCAGGACGATTTCCGAGGCATCCTGACGCTGGGCGGCACCATTCTGGGCACCAAGCGCACCCCCTTTAAGATGATGCGGGTGGTGGAAGACGACAACATTGATAAAGTGGCTGCCATGAAGCGTACCTATAAGGAAGCCGGCCTCGACTGCCTGCTCTGCCTGGGCGGTAACGGCACCCACAAAACGGCCAACCTCCTCTCCCAGGAGGGGCTCAACATCATCGGCCTGCCCAAAACCATCGACAACGACATCTACGGCACCGACGTAACGTTCGGCTTCCACACCGCTGTGGACATCGCCACCGACGTCATCGACCGCATCCACACCACGGCAGGCAGCCACAGCCGCGTGATGTGCATTGAGATCATGGGCAACAAGGCAGGCTGGCTGACCCTCTACTCCGGCATTGCAGGCGGTGCGGACATCATCCTCATCCCCGAGAAACCCTACGACATCGACCGGGTCTGCGACGCCGTGGAGCGCCGGGCAAAGCGGGGCTCCAACTTCTCCATCCTGGCCGTGGCCGAGGGCGCTTACAATTGCGAGGAAGCCAAGATGAAGCGGAAAGAGTGGATGGCAAAGCGGCTGGAAGCCGGGACCGGCACCACCGCCACCAACCGCATCGCCGCCGCCATTGAGAAAAAGACCGGCATGGAGACCCGTGTCTGCATCCCGGGCCACATGCAGCGCGGCGGCAGCCCCAGCGCCTATGACCGTGTGTTGGCCACCGAGTTTGGCAGTTACGCCGCCAAGCTGGTGGAGATCGAGCGGTACGGCGTGACCGTGGCCATGCTCAACGGCCATGTCACCGAGAACCGTCTTGCCGATATTGCCGGCAAGACCCGCAACGTGCCCGATAACTGCGAGCTGCTCACCGTGGCCCGCCGGATGGGCATCAGCATGGGCTGAACGCCTTTCCCCTGCTGTCATTTTTTCGGATACGGAAGCCCCCGCCGGAAAACAAACTCCGGCGGGGGCTTTTTGCGTGCAAAATGGGCAGGGCAGGCGTTCCGCTGTTCGGACGGCTCATTTTGCTCTTTTGTGGATCGAAACGCATCCGTGCTCAGCGAGGCAGCTCCTCCACCACCGGTTCTGCCGGGGGCGGCGTCAGGGTGGAGTGCTCCACCACAAACTTTGCCGCCCGGTGGGCGGCCATGCCCTGCCGCAGCTCCGGGCGTCGTTGGCGGGGAACGTCTTCTCCCCCTGCTTTTTCACGTCCCAAGCGGCCAGCGCAGTGGCCACCTCGGCCTCGGTGGGCCAGAGGTGTTCTTTCCCTGCTACCAGCAGCAGGCCCAGCCGGCTGCGGAGCCTCCGCTCGGCGTCTGCATGGAGCTGCTGGCGGAACTCCTCCACGGTCTGGCCCTGCACTTTTAAGTATTGGTCAAAATTGATGTTGTTGGCCTGCATCCGCAGGTTGAACTGCCGCTGCTCGGCAAAGTAGTTGCCGGCCACCAATTGCTTGGGCAGCGGGCCCTTGACCTCATTGCCCAGTTGGGCCACCAGCTCCCGCTCGGCCAGCATTTTGCCCTGCTCACAGCGCTTGGCGTACAGCTCCCGGGTCACCCGCTCCCGCAGGGCCTGCTTGCCTGCGGCATCGGCGGCACGATCCTCATCGCCATGGAAACGGTTGATCTCCAATTCAATGGTCAGCTCCCGCAGAGGCCGGGGCTGGATGGGCTGCACAAAGCCGGTGTACCGGCCCAGCTCCAGCGGCGGCACGCAGAAGAACTGCGCCCCGGCCCGGAATCCCTCGGCCCGGTTGACGGCCAGCAGTTCAAAGTCCGGGTCCGTGACCGGGAGGAGCTTGTGGTTTTCCACCAGTTCCGCGTACAACGGGGAAAATCCCGTTAAAATGGCCCGGTTGACGGCCGCCGCCATCAAATCTTCCTCGTCGGCGGGCGGGTTCTCCCCCGCCTGCTCGGCCGCAATGGCCTCTTCCAGCTCCTGAGCCGATGCCGTAAACACCACCCGGCAGTCGCCGGGCTCGGCCATTCCAAAGTGTTCCAGTTTCATGGTGTATCCTCCTTACAGACGCACAAAGCCAGCCATCAGCACCAGCAGCACCACGCCCAGCGCGGCGTACAGCACCTCGGCCCCCAGCACGGCCTTGTCGCCCTCGACATACATCTTTTCCAGATCGTCGGGGTCATAATATAAGGTAACGGTCTCGCCCTCGGCAAAGCCCTTGCCTTTGGCGGCTTTGGGGTAATGCAGCCGGTGGCTGCCGCCTGCCGTCTCAAACTCCAGCACATAGGCCGCGCCGTGCCGGCTCTGGGCCAGCCCCGCCACCCGGGCGGAAACTTTCTGCCCTTTGGTGCAGAGTTTATGCCGCTGGGCCCGGCTGCGCAGCGCCATGTAGAACATGAGCACCGCACCCAGAATAAAGATGATGAAGTTGAACATTCCGGATTCCCTCGTTCTTTGTTTTTTGGCCCGCCGGAGCCTGCGCTCACACGGGCAGCTTCTATTGTACCATACTTTGCGCAAAATTTCGCCCCAAAAGTGCCCTCCGACGTGCAAAAATTTCGCCCGGAAATTTTGTCAGAAAAAATCGAAAAGAATGCTTGACATTTTTGGAATCCATGGTATAATTATCAACGTTCCGAGCCGACCAGCTCACGGACAAAAACAAAATAAGCGGATATGGCGGAATTGGCAGACGCGTTAGATTCAGGTTCTAATCGGGGCAACTCGGTGGAGGTTCAAGTCCTCTTATCCGCACCAAACAATGAAAATCCGAACCTTTTCTCGATAGGAGAAGGGTTCGGATTTTTCGTTTTCTTCGGGAATGACAATTCTGGCTCGTTCCAAACGGCTGTGTGTCCAAAACCTTATCAAAAAAGACGTATCACGAAAGTCACAACTGTAAAGGTGCCGTAAGGCAGAAAGGACACGAACATGAAGTACGATGCAAGAGCCTGCAAGTTTAACATGGACACCGGCTGTGTGGAGCTGCTGCTCCGGAATGGGAGAAAAATCTCTATTGACTGCACTGGGGTCGAGGATGCGCTGGATGTGACCATGGCACAGCAGACCGAACTGGACTACCTCATTTACAACGCCCCTCTGAGCTATGCGGATTTGATTTTGAATGGTGATCCGGAGGAATATTTGAAGAATGTGGCTGGAAGTCATGGGTTAGAAGATTGAGATAAGAGAAAGACGTGCCGCACAAAACGCAGCACGTCCTTCTCTTAATAGACAAAAATGCAAGAATCAGTAGCAAAAATGCACATGATTTGTTTTCATTTTTCTGTACATAATAAGATTTTTACTGAGATTTAGCTTTCTGATGAGATTTTCCTCGGAAAGTATGCCCTCAGTGTAAAGTTCATATATAAGAATCCACGAGCGAGCGTTTTCGGAAAGTATATGCTTTTGAGAATCTGATAGAATACCTTTTCTTAGTAACATTATTTGTGCAAGCTCATTCGAACTTGCAACGATCTTATCGATCAGAGAATTTCCGGTGGAGAGAGTTTGGGTCTCTAATAAAATATAGAGAATCCATATAACCTCCAGATCATATTCTTTAGAGAGACAGGCTAAAAGCATTGTTGATAATTGTTCTTTTTCGTGAGCGTCTAACGGTTCCGATTCAACGCTTTTAAGAATTAAAGAACAAGCTTTTGTAAGAGATCGGTCATTATTGGTAAGAATTGTAAACAAGTACGCTCGATACAATTTTTTATCCTGTTCCACCTGAAAGTGAATAGGAGCAGCTTCTATGCTTTTAAGAAGATAACGAATCGCACCTTTCGTTCCGGAGATTTCAAAATTAAAAAAGCTATTAAATAAACTCATTAAATCCGGAACACTAGATGTATCTGGTCTAACACTCAAAACTTCTCTATATGAAGATATGACCTTTTCTAGATTTTCACTTACATAGTATGGGAAATCGAGAATCTCGGTTTTTTCATAGTTCAGTGTGAAACCATATTTTTTTAATACACTTGCAAATTTACTAATGACCTGCTCTTCATCATCGGAGTGAAGATACACCTCATAATCATCGACATATCGAGAATAATTTAGCCCCAGTTCATGAAGGTCTTGATCTATCCTTGTCATCATGCCTTCTGCTATGATTTTCGAGGAAAGTGGTCCAACAAGAAGTCCGTTGGTTTGATTCAAATTTTGTCTACGATAAATTGAATCCAAGTCACTGTATGTTTTGTAAAGTTCGCTTGATTCTTCATTATTTTGGTGATGATGATATTGAATATTTGTCTCATCTAATCCCAAAATAATCACAGGAATCATATGAAGATAAAAACTTGAGAAAAAATTTGAAATATCAAGTTTTAAAACTTTTTTTGCGCCACTTGCTCTAATTATTTTCGTAGCAAGATTTGAAATATAGCTTGATGGAATTTGACCATTTTCTTCTCTCATCGCTCCAGCTAAACCATAGGACTGTTCATGACGCATAATCGAATTGTCTTCCCCTAAAATAGGAGAAAAAGAACAATCATTGCCTGCGGTAAATTCTACCAAATCTTTGATGATGTGGTGGTCTTTCATATAAGCGTGAGTCACTGCATATGCACCAATCTCTGGAATACTAATCGTTCGCCGAGCATCATTTTGATTAAAGCGGCTCATATTGAAATTGTATGGAGGAATCAAGTCGCATTTAGCCCCCGGCAAGTGATGAAAGACATCTGAATTTAGTTGAAAGCACGGTGGCAGATATTCCGAGAAAAAACCTGTGTCACGAATTTTCTTATCAAGATTGGCGTATTCTTCGGTAGATAAAGGCATTGATTGAATCACTCTCCTACTTTGTTTTGAAACGATAAGACTAATTTTATTAAATACTATCCAATCTCAAAGGTCAAGAAAAATGATAAACTTCTGACAAAGCAAAAAACAGGGTGCGCCCCTGAATAGGACGCACCCTGCCAAAAGCCACAGACAATAGCGATATGTACAGCAGGGAGTTCCCCAACGGGAACTTCCTGTTTTTCGTTGGTTGTATGATGAGCCTGTTCCGCCTGCCATGCGGCAAACTCCCGCTGACCTTCTTCGCTGTTCCAGCAGGCAAGGATGGCCGGGTAGAATGCCCGCGCCAGACGGTCGATGACTTCATCGGGATAAGGGGAAGTGTTTGTGGACTTTTTCTTTTTGTTCAAACGCACGCTCCTTTGACTGTCCCACCATGCAAAGCCGGGCGAGAAAATCAAAGTTCCAATTTTTATCAGGCGCAAGGGCGCGGAAGCTTTCTGCCCTGCACTTGCGGCTGGTGGCTCATTGATGGCTTACAAGTGCCTGTCGTTATGCCGTTTTTTCTTCTTCAAGGGCTTCTGCAAGAGCCTTTTCCAGATAGGTTTCGATTTCAGTCAGGTAGTTAGCAGGCCTCTGCATTGCGAAGCGGAGAACCTTTTGCTTTTCCGGGTCAGTGAAATAGCTGGGATTGTTTTTGAGCGTTTTCTTCCATGAGTTTTTCATCATTTCGGTCGCACGGCTCAAGGATTTGTAAACCTTCATAAACTCGTCCGGTACATGATAGCACCGGAATTCTTCTGTTTGTGGTGTGGGCATGGGAACGGGTTCTGCTTTTTCAGGTTCAAATTCTGCGCTGGCAGATTCCAACACTTCCAATGCTTCTGGATGCAGGATTTGAGCAAGGACATCTGAACGATGCTCGGCACTTGCCTGCACAAGCTTGGACATTTCTTCGTTGGTAAACTTCACTTCGCCGGAAAAGACTTTCTGCTTGATGCCGGGAGAGAGATTATCTGCGATGTCGATGCCTCGTGTATAGTGGCTGGCACGAAGAACGGAGGCACGGCTGACACCGTTTTCCTCTGCGATCCGGTCGCAGGTTTTCTTCCCGGAGTGGTGGTTATCACCGTGATCACCACCACTTTTCTTTGCTAAAGTGTACTGATTACCCCGAAAGATTTTTGCAGCTTTCTTCTCGGCTTCGTACTGCTTCCCAAGCAGATAGCGTTTCTGTTCAGGACTCAGGTTTCGCCGCCCCAACTGGTTCTTACAAATCCAAGCGAGGACTTCTTCTCTGCTTTCAAACGGGAGCGGCATGGTGGAAAAATAAATCTCAGGATGCTTCTGGAGAATGGCATAACGGTTGTGGCCATCAACAAGGGTGTTATTCCAAACGATCAAAGGAGAGAGCAGCTTGCCCTCTTTCAGGATATTTTCTTCAAGCTGCTTGAATTCATCATCGGTCAGAGGAGGAATCTGGGACTGGAACTCCGGGTCAATTTTCAAGTTGATCATACGCACACTCCTTTATCTCTCCTGCTGCGTCTGTTCTTCCTCCCGGAAATAGGACGCAACATTCTGCTTTGCGGTTTTCAGTTTGAGCAGTTCTTCCTTGGCTTCCTTGTACTGCTCGTAGAACTTTGCCTTTTCGGATGCCAGCTGCGCATACTCGGCTTCCAGTTTCTTCGGGCTGGGCAGCTTGGTGATATCATTTGCCTTGAAATAGGCTGCTGCCGCCCGGTGCGCTGTCAGCTCTGCACGGTGCTGTTCTTCAAAGGCTGCGGGTCGTTTTGCAGCTTTTAACTGCTGTGCGACGCTCTTGGTGCTGGCGTAGGCTGCGACCTGATAGCGCAGCTCTTTGTTGACCTTCATGCGGCCTTCGAGGTCTTTCACCACCGCCAGCGAATCGTGGAACTTGGTGTCAAGCTCTGCGATTCTCTGGTCGAGTGCGTCCTCGTCAGTCAAGCCCTTTTCTTCTAGGAGAATCAAGGTCTGTGCCATGGCTTTGAGGTTGTGTTTTTTCGCCCAACGCTCGTAGCCGATACCCTTGCCCTGCTTCAGCTTCGCTTGGATGTCGATCAGTTTCCTGATGGCATCCTGCTTGGATTGTCCCTTGGGTTTGCGTTCGGCGTTTGCCTGCAACGTGGCAAGCACTGCCGCCTTATCGAACTTGTCACCGAGATGTTTCGCTCGGATAAACTTCGTTCTGCCAGCGGGCAGATAGCTCAGACACCCACGGCTTTCCTTGACGGCAATACCATACTGCTGCAAGAGCCTGTCGGAAAATTCTTCAAAGCTCGTGGCACGGTGCAATACAGACGAAATCTGTCTCCGTAAAGTATCCTTCACAGTTTCAAACTTCTTCTGCCGGGGATGCTGTCCGGTTGCGGTAAGGGATGCGTTCTCGCGGTCAAGTTTCATCTGACCGCGCCTACGCGCCCAATACTCGGCTTCGCTCACGCGCTCCTTCGAGCCGTTGAGCAGGTCGATCTGGTACAGTCCGGCACCCTCGCACAGTTCCATGACCTCAACACGCAAGTGCCGCATGGTCTGGGCTGTGCTGGAGTGCTTCATGCCCTCGCACCAGTCGCGGGGCTTCTGCATATAGGGCTTGCGTTCCACCTCGCGCATTCGGACGCTGCCGATCACGATGTGGACGTGGATATTTCCCGAACGGTTATGCCCATCCGGGTGAGTGCAGACGATGGCGGGATGACCTGAGAAGTTTTCTTCGCAGAATTTCAGGCCAAGTGCCTGTGCCTTTTCCATGGTCAAGCCGTTGTCGGCTGCATCTCTTGGGTCAAAGCTGATGATATACTGGTGGCTTTTGATATCACCATGCTGGGTATTCTTACCATACTTGCGGTTCGCCAGCAGACAGGCCGTTGCAAACGAGAAATCGCCGCACTCAAGGGTGTCGAGCAGGTAGGATTCCCGCAGCTTCGGTCTGCCTTGTTCATCCAGAAGTTGCTTCCCGGTGAACGCATCGTGCTGGTAAACGAGGTACGCTTCGATGGCGGTGTAGTCCGAGTTTTTAGAGGCGATATGCTTGAGCGTTGCCATACAGTTCACCCAGAACTTTCTCGGCGTGCAGCCGAAATGCGGTCAGGTCTGCAAGTTCGTCAAGGATTTTCGCCCGAATCTGCTCGGTGTCCGCACCGCCGGAATTGAAGTGCCTTGCAAGCTGGTTGAGGTTGGTGCCCACCTTGCTGCACTGGGCAAGCAGGGTGGAAACAGCGGTCAGGGTTTCTTCTCCGCTGCCAGCAACGATGACCGTTTTCTCGATCTTGACGTTGTGGATGGCGCGGCGGATAAAAGTGGAGAGGGAGAGATTCAGGAGTTTGCAAGTGAGTTCCAGTGACGCTTTTTCCTCCGCTGTCACACGGAACTTGATGACGTGCGTTTTGTTGTTCGACGTGTCGTGGTGCTGGGAATTGCTAGGAATCGGTTGAACATTCGTTTTGGTCATTGTACCTCCTGTCTGTTCGATAACTCCTCGGTGAAGTTATGTAAGCACGACACGCCGTTGCTGTTCGCACCGTCAGGTGCGAACCATGAGCAGGGTTTGGGGCAGGCACGCCCAACAAGATCACATCGGAAATGCAGACGCATTGAAGAAGTGAAGTCCCGGTGGAACACAACATTTTCAAGAATTGAAAATTTGTGGCCACGGGACGGTTCTTGCCCTCTACCGCTGCGCTCAAAATCAACTTTCGACAAATGTTTCCGAATTGTTAAGGCGCAAAAAATAAGTAAAAGGTCTCTGCTCATGTATGGGAGTCACCGTTTGCTCCGAACGAAGTTCCTGCCCCTGTTTGTGCAGCGGCGTTGGCTAAAAAGCCGGTATCCCGTTCGGACGGCTCATGAAATTTTCAAGGTGCGTTTCCAGAAAAGAAAAATACCGCCCACGCAGTACAGGCGAAGGATTTTGTCGGGGTGAAACGGCGGCAAAATGATCGGGTGTGTTGCGGGGCGGTACGTTCTTTCTGGGCAATCATCCGCTGAAAGTGGTGGTTATCACGGCGAGAACCACCACTTTTGTCAGCAGGATTTGGAATAAAGGGTATCATGGAAGCGTGGGTGCGTCAATATGGTTTTGTAAATTTTATTGCGGTAAAGCGGTAGAAGTAGGACTTATAAAAGAAACCCCGACCATAGTACAGCAAGGAAAGAAAACTGTACTGGATCGGGGTTTGGTATGGGGAGGTCTTTACGGACGCTGCCCCATGCCGCCTTCAAGTGTCAAGGTTTCACCGGACATGAACTTGAAGTCCGGGCTGGCAAGCTGGACGCAAACCCGTCCGATTTCAGTTTCTGCATTTCCGTAGTGACCCATTGGAGGCATCTTCACATTCGCCTTGAACGCATCCGGGTAGGCTTGCTGAAATTGTTCCAGCTTAGCGGTCCATGCCAACGGACAGACGATGTTGACATTGATACCGTCCTTGCCCCATTCGGTGGCAGCGACACGGGACAAGCCGCGGATGCCTTCTTTGGCAGCAGCGTAGGCGCTCTGTCCGAAATTGCCGAACAGACCTGCGCCGGAAGCAAAATTGATCACGCTGCCATGCGATTCTTTCAGGTAGGGATAGCATGCTTTCATATAATAGAACGCTGCATAAAGGCCAGAGTAAAGGGCCAGATCAAACTGTTGCGTGGTGTGCTGTGCCAACGGTACTCCGGAAGCCGATGCCTGTGCGTTGTTGATAAGCACCTGAATCCCACCAAAAGCATCCACAGCCTGTCGGACAACATTTGCAACGACAGCTTCATTGTCCCCGCCTGCACAGACATCCGCCTGCACGGGCAGGACTTTGATTCCGTAGTTGCCTTCCAGCTCCTGCTTGGCATCTTCCAGCTTTTTCAGATTTCTACCAGTGATAACAAGGTTTGCACCCTCTTTGGCATAAGCTGTGGCGATTCCATAGCCGATGGAGCCGCAGCTTCCATCTTGCAGAACAGCACGTCCTGCACCTGTAATGATTGCAGTTTTTCCAGTTAAAAAGCCCATCGTATAAACCTCTCGTCAAATCAATTCAGAGCGTTTGAATTTTTTATGCCGAAGTTCAACACCATAGATTCAGTCGATATCCAGTATATTATTGGATATTTCCTGTTTCACGATAGCTTCGCCATACATTTTCAAAGAAATCATCATCCTCCGGGATAGAGCGCGGCTCTCTCCAGTCGGTTTTGCAAATACCATTTTCGTACCGCAATTCCTGAATCAGCGGTTGTTCGTTTTTATCCAGCGCGAACGTAAACGTATCTGGAAGATGTGCAAATGGCTTTGTTCCATTTTTCCTGTCGGTGTAAAGCGCACTGCCCCGACTTTTTCCACCATGTGCTCTGTAATCCACCATCGCTGTCAGGTAGGCTTGTTGACTCAGAAGCATATCGCGCAGCCGATACGCCATTGCGAGTTCTCCGCGATTGGAAACCCTCACGATCGTGTGAAAATTTTTCAGTTGCGTCTGTACGACCTTGCAGTATTCACGAATCTGTTCTTCATCACGGATTGCCGCTCCGCAGCGGCTCATAGCGGCAGAAGCCTGTTTCCATAATGTCCGCACATTGCCGGTTTCTGCCGTGCAGGAATTTGCCAGTTCACTCATTTCTTTCAGTGCCGACGCAGCTGCCGTATCAAAGCAGTCCGGAGCCTCTCCCTGACAACGCGCCGCAATATATTGCGCTGCACGGGTGCTGCCAACCTGTCCGGCATTCAATGCAGTGCCGCCCGGACGGTAAACGCCATGGCTGGCTGCCACTTCGCCTACGGCAAACAGACTTTTTACATTGGTCTGCCACCAGCAGTCGATTCCCAATCCGCCGTTGTTGTGCTGCGCACAGAGAGCGATTTCAAGCGGCTGAGTGTACAGATCCACGCCTTTATCCCGATAGAAGTCGATTGCAGGTTGGTTCATGTGTGCCAGACGTTCGATTGGTGTACCGAAACAGGCTCCCGCTTTTTCAAGATAAGCCCTTGCTTCTGGCAGCAGGGACTTATAATCGAATGCTCCACTCACAGGATTTGTACGGTAATCCAGAAAAACCCTGCGGCCCTTGCAGCTTTCAAGGTAAACCAGAATATCAATGATAGAACTTCCATCTGCCACTTTGCGAACATCAAACGGCCACTGATAGCCTTTCAAAAACAGTTTGCTGAGCATATCGTGGACATCGTTGAAGAAATCCATCAGAAATTCTTTTTCGTCACTGCCGTCTGATTCTGTGGAATAGACGCGCGGCAACACCTGCATATAAGTACCTGAAACATTCCAGCGCGGCGCAACAGAAGCAAGGCCATACTGCCATTCTGTCAGATTTTTTCCTTTTGCCCCCGCCTCTAATGCCAATCCTGTTGCACCGTATTGGCTGAACGGATATACACTGTCTGCATACATTCCTGCTGGGCCACCGGTCGCGTAGATCACATTTTTACAGCGGATCAGCACAAAGCGTTCAGCATCATCCTGCGCCGCAGCATTCAGGCAAAGCAGTCCGCAAACAGTATCATTCTCACTCAGCACACGAATGACCTGCATTTTGTCCAGTACAGGTACACCATCATTTTGTACGGCACGTTCCAGACATTCGGTCATCTGTTTGCTGGTGTACGGTCCAACACTGGTAGCACGGCGGCGTGGATCATGGTCCGTTTTATAGCCGATATATTCGCCATACCGATTCCGAGGAAACGGCACACCAAGTTCAACAAGTTTCAGGAAGCACTGTGTAGAAAGCGCAGCTTCGCACAATGCGATGTCACCATCTACACAGCGGCCCTCATAAAGCGTCTGTGCCATTTCACGCACACTGTCCGGGTCGCCGCCGGAAAGTGTCAGCTTGTAATAGGTCTGCTTGTCGCTTCCTGTGTTGCGGCTGGTACCACCGATCCGGTTTTCTGTAATCAGCAGAATATCGTGCTGTCCCAGTTTCCAAAGGCGGTCAGCTGCATTGAATCCTGCCGCACCGCTGCCGACAACAGCTGTATTGCAACGGTAAACCCTTGCAGTATCGTTACCAACGCGGAAAATTTCGTTTTCCATAGGATTCTCCTTTTTACAGGCGTTGAATATGGAAACCGCCGTCTACATCGATATAGTTGCCCGTAGTATACCGCAGACGGTCGCTGCACAGCAGACTGACCGCACCGGCTACATCCTCCGGTGTTCCCCAGCGCGCAATGGGGAAGGTTCCTTTTTCAATCAGATTGTCGTACTTACCCTGTACTTTGCTGGTCATGTCTGTGGCGATCACACCGGGGCGTACCTCGTTGACCAGAATTCCTTCGGCTGCCAGACGGTCTGCATACAGAGTCGTCAGCATCGAGATTCCAGCCTTGGACACGCAGTATTCACCACGATTGGTAGAAGATACGACCGAACTGCAACTGGATACGTTGACGATCACACCCTTGCGGCCATCCAAAGGTTCCTGTTGAATCATTTGTTTTGCAATCAACTGTGTCAGGAACATATTGCCCTTGGTATTGATTCCCACAACATAGTCAAAACTTTCTTCGCTCATGTCAAGCAGATCTGCCCGGACCTTCGGAGCTACGCCCGCATTGTTGACCAGTACATCCACGCGGCCAAATGCAGCCAGAGCACCATCCAGAATCTTCTGACGATCTTCCTGATTCCCGATATTTGCCTGCACATAGGCACAGGCAATGCCGAGGGCTTGCAACTCATCCAGAGCCGCCTGATTCTTTTCCTGCAACCCGGTAGCGACCATCACAATATTATATCCATCCATGCCCAGCTGTTTTGCAATCGCAAAACCAATGCCGCGGCTGGAACCTGTAACGACTGCGGTCTTTTTCATAAGAAGCATCCTTTCTCAGCCACGGAAATTTGCAGGCTGTGTCTTTTTGATTTCGAGAAATTCCTTGTAAAAGGGCATAAACGTCTTATTGTCGCGGATCACACAGCCGGTAGGCTTGTGGGCGCGGATTAAGTCTCCGCACTTTCCGCAGGTCAGGCAAACACGGTTGGGGTCGATGCGGCCTTTTTTGACGATTTCATTTGCAAAATCCGGATCGGCAAATGCCATGCGACCAAACAGCATACCATCACACAATCCCTGTTCAACTGCACCGGCAGTGAACAAGTCTGCATAGGCGCGCAGATAACTGGGAGCGGATGCCCAGACGGTCATTGCAGGAACAGCTTTTTTTACCTCACCGATGCCATGGATCATCCGGGAAAGACCCACAAAGGGGTGTTCATCCGGCTCATATTTGCCGAAATCAAAAGGGCGGGTAACATGCGTGGTGGCATAGGGATTTCCCATCGTCAAGTTGACCATGTCCAGGCCCAGTTCATCGTGCAACTCCCGCACGAGGCGGACAGGCTCCGTCAGGTCAGGTGTTTCACCGCTTTCCGGACTGACACCAAAGCCCCACGGGTAGGCATAACCGTCATAGATGCCAACGCGGGCAGTGACCATGAAGCTCTCGTCTTCGTGAACCTTTGCCGCGCGAATGCCATTTTTTAGCAGACGAAAACGATTTTCAAAGCATCCACCATATTCGCCGGGGCGATTATAAGCAGAGGAAAGCTCTGCCAGCAGGTAGCCATGGCAGCTCTTGATGTCGATTGCATCGAATCCTGCTTCTTTTGCAAGGGCAGATGCTTCACCAAACTTTTCTTCCAAGCTCTTCAGATAATCATCCGTTACGATGCAGGAATCATCCGCTGCGCGATATTGCTCAAGAATCGGGTGACGGTAAGCGATCATCGGGGCAGGCTTGTTATCGGGGTTAGAGTAACGACCGCTGTGATTTGCCTGCATGATTAGATAGGGTGCATAACCGTTGGCTTTTAATCCTGCTTCCTTCACAGCGGAGGTCATTTTTTTGAACTCATCCAGCGTATCGCGGGTCAGGAGCAGCTGCGTTTTGGATGAGCGGCCTTCTTCCACAATGGAGATAGCCTCAAACCAGATCACCGAACTTCCGCCAATTGCTTCATTGACATAACGGCGAATCGTATAATCAGACGGCGCACCTGCCGGTGTGGAATCGGCGCCTTCCATGGGAGCGATGCCCAGACGATTCGGGAATGTGATATCACGCACCTTCAGCGGCTGTGCCAGAATTGTGGTGTCTTCGGCAAATGGAAGCGAAACACCCAGTTCCGAAGCCTTTTCTTTCACTTCAGCAAGCGATTTGTAGTGAAATCTTTCATGTGACATTTGTATGTTACCTCATAAATCTGGGCAGGCGGAAAGAGTTCCTGTACGTTGTTATTCTTCAGCTTCACCATGATCTGCGTACTCTTTGCGGTAATCTCTGGGTGTCATGTTGGTGGATTTCTTGAACTGCCGGGAAAAATAGGTAAAATCATCGTATCCACATTCTGCGGCAATCTGCGTGATACTTTTGTCTGTTTTCGTCAGAAGTATCTTTGCACGGTTGATGCGCAGAAGGATCGCATATCCGATCAGCGTGTGACCGGTTTCATCCTTGAACACATGAGCAATGTAGTTTTTGTTCAGAAATAGCTCTGCGGCAATTTTATCAACCGTGATTTCCTCAGTAAAATGATGGTTGATGTAATTCATAATGTTATATGCCACTGTAACGCTGTGTCCGACTTTCATTGCCATGATATCTGCACATTCACGGTAGATTATTATGAATATCCGGCGCAAATCGGCTCCTACATAAAGTTCCCAGTATTTTTTCTTGTTGTTGTACTCTCGTTCCATTTCCAGAACGATATCGTACAGATAATTCCAGATCGGCTCCGACACCGTGAGAAGATGAGAGAAATTAGGAGGCCTCTTGATAAACGCTGCAATCACTTCCGGATATTTTACTTCATTCTGGAAAAAGTCCGGCTGAACACGGATCAGGTAGCGCTCATAGGGATACTCCAACACCTCCAGCTCATGCTCTTCCAGTGTGCTCAATACAATCACACCGCCGCGACCAGTCTCGTAGGTTTTGTTCCCTACCCGATAGCGGATGCGACCATTTGTAATAAGCAGCATCTGGTAGACATTCTCATAATGGTTATCGAGTTTGAAATGAGACGCGTTATATCTGTGTTCAATCCGGACATCTTCCATAAGTATTTCTCCTTAACGTTGCAGTTTCTCTTTCTGTCTGCGGTTAAGTCTATTATACAATATTAAAGAACAATGTGGCGAGCAAAACATTTGCCAGAATCGCAAAAGGCTGTGCTGCGCCGTAACCTGCGGTGGGTTCCTCGGAGCCAGTGGCACTGATTGCAGCACCCAGTCCCGGTGCAGAAGTACAGCCGCCAGCAATCGCACCGCTAAGAATGATCCAGTTGATCTTAAAGACCTTGTGACCAATGATGAAAGCAATGAGCACCGCGATTGCTTCCACAAAGATTGCAACGATTGCCAACTGCAGACCCGAACCCATCAGGGAATTGACCACATCGTAACCGTAGCGCAGACCAACAACTGCCATAAAGAATGTCAGGCCAGTCTGATACAGCGTACCGAGTGCTTTCTGATCCATACGGAAGTTGACAGGACCGATTTTGCCAATATAGCTGAACACAAGCGCAGAGACCAGAATACCGCCCGCAGCACCAAGAGAAAACTCTCCAAAACTGCCAAGAGGGATTTTGATGTTGCCGATGAGAATACCGATCGCTGCGACAAAGGCAAGAACCATGAAATCCAGAGGACCGTCTTTCAGCTTTTTCTCGTTCGAGACATCTGACTGCAGCTCCAGCTCGTATGCGGCTTTCTCAGCGGCCACATCAATGCCGAAGAGCTTTGGCAGAAAAGAGATCATAATAACGATTACCAGAACGCCGATTGGGAATGCAACGGTATACCCAAGACTGATTGCAGACGAGGCTGCTTCCAGTGCTTCTCCGGAAACAACATGGCCAGCTGCATCCAGTGCTGTGCCGTAAGCGGGTGTGGAAGTCATAGCACCGGCAAACATACCGATGGTTTCAAATTCAGTAACAGAAGGACTTCCCTTCAGAACGAAATGATACGCAACCAGCGAGACGATCATCGAAATAACAGGGATCATCGCACCGATGATAACAAATTTGATGCCATATTTTTTGAAGATTGCACCAATTCCGCTGCCCACCTTCATGCCGATGGAGACAAGGAACAGCATCAGAAAGAATGTAAAGAACAGATTGCTGACAACACCAGTCTTAAGCACACTCGTTGCACTGGAGTAGCCAAGTTCGCCCTCCTGTACACCCTTTGCCCAAGTCTGAGCGATGAAGCCAATCACGATACCAGAAAAGATGCCGCCGGAAACGCCAAGAGAAAAATTTCCGATTTTGATTTTGCCCAGTGCCAAACCGAGCGCAATCGCCAAAAAGATCAGAAAGAATTGATTTGTAAGAACCGAAATCAACGTTGCCATATTTATTCCTCCTCACACATGGAATAACCGTTGTGCATTACCATGCAGAATTGCCGCTTTGTTTGCATCGTTCAGATTCAGTTCGTCAATGCACTTCAAGGTACGGTCAATGTAACCGGGACCCTGTTCCGGGTCAAAGGGCATGTCGGTAGCGAACACGATATGATCCACACCAAAGAAGTCAATACCAGCTCGGATGGCAGATGTGGATCCAAAGGAAGCAGTGTCCGCATAAAACTTACGAATCGTATCAATGGGTGCACCCTTCATTTTTGTGCGGGTCAGCTCATCCCTCAGCTCAGGCGCAGTGCGTCCACCATACATCTTCAGACCATTTTCGATACGCCCTTCGAGCATGGGAATCATTGCACCAACATGATGGGTCACGATTTTAATGTTGGGAAAGTCCTCAAAAATTCCAGAGAATGCCAGACGCATCATGGCAACCGTGGTCTGATAGGGCCAGCCAATTGTGAACCACAGCTCATATTTAGAACGTTCTTCCGTCGGAAACTCCGGAACCATCTGACCACCCACCGGGTGAATAAGGATCGGCAAATCGTACTTTTCACAGGCTTCATAAATCGGCCAATATTTTTCTGTGTCAATGGCTTCCCCATTCATATGAGTGTAAATCTGAATGCCCTTTGCACCCATATCTTTGACACGCTTGATTTCTTCAACCGATGCCTGCACGTTATTGAACGGGATTCCAGCGATGAAGCCTTCGTAGAATTCCGGGTTAGCCTCGACGATTTTTTTGATTTCATCATTGCCGATTGCTGCCAGCCTGGGGGACTTGTCCGGTCCAGCAAAAGTTTCAACCGGAGGCGACACGATGTTGGGAATCTGCTTGTAACCGGGGAATTCTTTCAGCACCTCATTCCGACTTTCCATGTTGGACATGGAAGGGACTTTCAGTGCACGGACAAACATATGCGATTTGTTGGGAGCTTCTGCCATACAGATCTTCGCATATTCAGGCGGCATCAGATGGCAAAATACGTCAATCGACTTCATAGTGCTTTCCTTTCATAAATTGGAATATCCTGTTTTCAAAGGCTCTGCTCTCCGGATAGCAGAATCTTTGTTCTGACACACCAATCTTATCATGAACGACTTCTCTTTTTCTCTGATTATTATGACATGGATTTGCACAAAACTGTATCCTCTGTGTTGCTCTATTTTTTATTGTTCACAATGCTCAATGAAGGAACGTTCTTTTTGCACACAATATCCAATGGCATGTATGAAAAAGCCGACCGTTATCCTGAGTTTTAGAATAGTTGACCAAATCCACCGTTAAAATTTTGTCCATCTTTACTTTTTACTTTGGAAAGGGATTTAATACTGGGACAAAACTGTTTTACATTTTCTGCGCGATTTTTGGACTTTCCTGTTTTATGGAAGGCTTTTGTATCCCAGAAAGTGTGCTGAGCTGAATCCGCTCTCGAATGTAAGTCTTTACAAATCTATAAATCTGTGGTATATACATTATACGAAACAATGCTTTGAATGATGTATAAAGTGAGGTGCTTGCCATGACCGCCGTGATCTATGCCCGCTATTCCAGTGACAACCAGCGCGAAGAATCCATCGAGGGCCAGATCCGGGAATGCACCGCCTATGCGGAGAAGAACGACCTTACGGTGGTCAAACACTATATTGACCGGGCAATCTCTGCAAAAACGGACAACCGCCCGGAGTTCCAGCAGATGATAAAGGACAGCGACAAGAAGCTGTTTGACATTGTACTGGTCTGGAAGCTTGACCGCTTTGCCCGGAACCGCTACGATAGTGCCCGGTATAAAACTCAGCTGAAGAAGAATAGTGTCAAGCTTGTCTCGGCCACTGAGATCATCTCAGAAGGGCCAGAGGGTATCATTCTGGAATCAGTGCTGGAGGGCTATGCAGAATACTACTCCGCTGACCTTTCGGAAAAGGTCATTCGCGGCATGACGGAAAATGCCCTCAAGGGCAAGTTTACCGGCGGTGCTATCCCCTTTGGATATACCATCAATGCAGACCGCCATTTTGAGATTGATCCGATGACTGCGCCGTTTGTAGCTGAGACGTTTCAGCGGTATAACGATGGTCAGACCATGCGGGAAATTCGGGACTGGCTCAATGAAAAGGGCATCAAAAACAAGCGTGGCGGGCCGATGACTTTCAATACCATCCAACATATGCTGAGCAACCGCCGCTACATCGGAGAACTGAAATACCGTGACATCCTGATTCCCGATGCGATTCCGCCTATCGTGTCGGTGGAACTTTTCGACGATGTGCAGAAGAAGATGTTGAAAAACAAGAAACCCCCTGCCCGGAGAAAGGCAGAGGATGATTACCTGCTGACCACCAAGCTGCACTGCGGTTACTGCGGTGCGCTGATGTTTGGCGAAAGCGGTACGAGCCGGACGGGCGAAGTTCATCGTTATTATAAATGTGCTACCGCAAAAAAGCACAAGGGCTGTAAGAAAAAGACCGTCCGCAAACAGTGGCTGGAAGATCTGGTAGTGAACCAGACGATGCAGCTTGTCCGGGATGATGCCGCCATGGAATCCATTATCGCTAAGGTCATGGAGCTGCAAGACCGGGAGAACACCAACCTTCCCCTCTATGAAAAGCAGCTCCGGGATGCGGAATCGGGTATCCAGAATATGCTCAATGCGATTCAGGCGGGCATCCTGACCAGTTCCACCAAGGAGCGATTGGAGCAACTCGAAGAAACCAAGCGGGAGCTTGAAGCCCGCATTGCAGAGGAAAAGCTGGCAAAGCCGAAAGTAACCGAAGAGTTCATCCGGTTCTGGCTGCTGCGTTTCCGCAAGCTGGATATGCGCCTGAAAGACCAGCGGCAAGCGTTGGTGGATACGTTCATCAATGCGATTTACCTGTATGATGATAAGGTTTTGATAACCTTCAACTATAAAGAAGGTACACAGACCATCACGTTTGAAAATGTTGCAGAAGCAACATCAAAGAGAAATGGTTCGGATTTGGATTGCATTCCTGCACTTTAGAGACAGCTTTCCAAAAAGGCTGTCTCTTTTCTTTTGCAGTAGTCCTTTTGGAAACACTCTACAGCGGATAAGAGGACTTGAACAGCACGGCCCTGCGCAGCAGGGTAAGCAATCAGCCCAGCGGGCTGTTGCTTAGTGCGCGGTTCCTAGAGATTTAGGAATGTCTAACAAGAGGACTCCCGTGAAGTGCGGATAAGAGGACTTGCCATTTCAACATGGATACCGGCTGCGTGGAGCTGCTGCTCCGGGATGGGAGAAAAATTTCCATCGACTGCACCGGGGTCGAGGATGCACTGGACGTGACCATGGCGCAGAGGTCGGAGTTGGACTACCTCATCTACAATGACCCGCTGGGCTATGCGGATTTGATTCTGAACGGTGACCCGGAGAAATACTTGAAAACCATAACCGGGAGCCATTGGTTAGAAGATTAAAGGCAAAATAAAAAACAGGGTGCGCCCCTGAATGAACAACACCCCATTTGTCCGACGGTATTCGGTCTGACAAATGGGGTGTTTTTATATATCGGAAAAAACGAAAGGCCTATAGCGGAGAATGAGACCGATTTTTATAGCGCAAGATGCTTTGCACGATAGTCCCGTGGCTGATGCCGTATACATTTTTGAACGCACGGGAAAAGTGAAGCTGATTGGGATAGCTGACCATGGTGCTGATGGTGCTGATGGGCAGGCGGCTTTCGGTCAGCAGCTGTGCCGCCCGTGCCATGCGGTAGTGCAGCAGGAACCCCTGCGGGCTTTCGCCCATGGTATCCCGGAACACCTTGCTGAAATAGCTGCGGTTCAGCCCGCAGAAAGAGGAGATATCCTCGATGGAAATGTCCTCGCTGTAATGCTGCTCGATGAAGGACAGCGCCTCTTTCATATAGAAGTCCCGCAGGCGGCGGGGACTTTGTGCCTGATGGGAGGCAGAGGACTGTACAAGCTGATCCAGAAACAGAAAGCCGTAGCCGATCTGGCGCATGGGGCTGTCCTGACTGTGATTTACAAGGAAGAGCATCTGCTCCTGCAACAGCTGCCCGGCTTTGGCGCTTGCAGGCGAGTACACAGGGTTCTGTCCGCTGATGCCTGCAAGGTTCAGGGCTTCGTGGGCACGCAGACCGTCAAACTCGATCCATGTGTATTCCCACGGATCCTGTTCATCGGCACGGTAGGTGGTGACCTGACCAGGAGCGATCAGAAAACCATGCCCGCCCTCGATGGCGTATTCCTGCTCGTTTGCAAACAGCAACCCTTTGCCGGAGATGACATAGTGGAACAGATAGTGGTTGCGGGCATGGGGACCATAGGAGTGCAGAGGCTCTGTCTGCTCCCAGCCATATTGGTATAAGTTGAGATCGACGAATCGCTCATCCTGAAACACATGGAACCTTAATTTTGTTTCCGTTGATACGTTTCTTTTTATACATTCTTGCATACAAGATGCCTCCCGTCCGCTTTTTCTTATTATATACCAAAATGCGTGATGACTTCAACATAATTCGTAGTATTCATTCAAATTGAGATATAACAAGTCGCATTTTTGCATTTACGAAATCACCGGCAGATAGTATAATAATGGCACAACAAGAGAAAAGAAACTGTGCAATGTGATGATGCACAAAATTTTCTCGCTGCTTTTGTAAGAGTTAACAAAAGCAGGAAAAATCGCCCCGGCCGGTGCAACACCATACGAAGATCACACTACGGAATAATGACTTTGGAGGAGAACAAAAATGAAGATCTCTCGCAGACAATTCGTAAAGGCAATGGCGGCAATGAGCGCCGCATCCATGCTGGCAGCCTGCGGCGGCAACAGCGGCAGCGGTTCTTCCGGCGGCAAGAAGGCACTGACTTTCCAGATCTGGGACGTTGCACAGAAAGAAGGCATGGAGGCTATGTGTGCGGCCTACACCCAGCAGCACCCGGATGTCAGCATTGAGGTGCAGGTCACCAGCTGGAACGAATACTGGACCAAGCTGGAGGCTGCAGCCACCAGCAACCAGATGCCGGATATTTTCTGGATGCACACCAACGAGCTGCTGAAGTATGCCGACAACGGGATTCTGGCAGATTGCTCCGACATTGTGGAGAAGGACAAGTTCTCGGAGATCTCGCTGTCCAACGCCATGGGCTCCAACGGTACCCTGTATGCAGTCCCCAAGGACAAGGACACGGTTGGTCTGGTGTATAACAAGGAGATGTTCGATGCTGCCGGTGTTGCTTACCCGGACGAGAACTGGACTTGGGACGATCTGGTCAGCGCATCCGAGAAGATCTACGCTGCCACCGGCAAGTACGGCTATATGGCATACGCCGACGACCAGCTTGGCTACTGGAACTTTGTGTATCAGGCTGGCGGCTACATCCTGAACGAGGACAAGACCAAGGCGGGCTTTACCCAGCCTGCCACCGAAAAGGCAATGAAGTTCTACATCGGTCTCCAGCAGAACGACTGGTGCCCGGACCAGACCTACTTTGCCGAGACTGCTCCCGGCACTGCATTCTTCTCCGAGAAGGGCGCAATGTTCCTGGAAGGCGACTGGAACATCCTTGCCGAGCTGCAGAACTACCCCGAAATGGTGGGCAAGTGGGATGTGGCTGTTCTGCCAAGTGCCCCGACCCGGAAAGCGGAGATGGCCGTGCCACCATCTCCAACGGTTTGTGCTACGCGACTGCTGCCAGCAACAAAAATCTGGATACCGTGAAGGATATCCTGAAGTTCTTCGGCAGCGAGGAGGGCCAGCGCATTCAGGGCGAAAGCGGTGCGGCCATCCCTGCCTATCAGGGTCTGGAGGATACCTGGGCTGGCTGCTTTGCAGAGTATCCCATCAATATCCAGTGCTTCATTGAGATGTTTGAGTACAGCATTCAGAGCGTCAACAACGCCTCTCGCCCGGAGTGGAAGAGCAAGGTCAATGATGAGCTGCTGAAGATCTACGCAGGTACCGAGGATATCGAAACCGGCTGCAGAAGATGCAGGACATTGTGGATCAGGCGAGCGCGGGCTGAAAATGCAGCTTGGGAGGAACCAAATGAAAAGCACATCCAAACTGGGCCGTGATGGACGTTTCTGGGGACTTTTGATGATAGCTCCCACCATCCTCGGTCTGATGATCCTGAATATTATCCCGTTCTTCCAGACCATCTACATGAGTTTTTCCAAGACGAAAGCCTTTGGAGCCTATCAGTTCTGCGGTCTGGAAAACTACCTTGAAATGTTCCGCAATGCGGAATTCTGGAAGGCAAACTGGAACTCCATCTACTTCTGCATCCTCACTGTGCCGGTGGGCGTTTTTCTGGCGCTGATCGTGGCAGTGCTGCTGAACGCAAAGATCAAGGGCAAAACCGCCTTCCGCGCCATCTTCTTCCTGCCCATGGTGGTGGCTCCTGCTGCGGTTGCAATGGTCTGGAAGTGGATTTTCAATGCGGAGTACGGCATTCTGAATCAGGTCCTTGGCGCGAACATCCGCTGGCTGACCGACCCCAAGATCGTTCTGGTCACCTGTGCCATCGTTTCCATCTGGAGCTCCATCGGCTACGATGCCGTGCTGCTGCTGTCCGGCATCCAGAACATTTCCCAGTCCCTGTACGAAGCCGCCGAGCTGGACGGCGCATCCAAGATCCGCCAGTTCTTCAGCATTACGCTGCCCATGGTGTCGCCCACCCTGTTTGTGGTGCTCATCATGCGCCTGATGGCTTCCCTGAGGTCTACGATCTGATCTACATGATGGTGGAGCAGACGAACCCTGCGCTGACCAGCGCACAGAGCCTGATGTACCTGTTCTACCGCGAGAGCTTTGTTGCCGGCAATAAGGGCTACGCATCGGCCATTGTGGTGTGGACCGTGCTGCTGATCGGTCTGGTCACGCTGGTGCAGTTCATCGGTCAGAAGAAGTGGGTCAATTACGAGGTGTAAACTATGAATGCCAGTCTGAAAACCAGAAAGAATGTCGTAACGTTCTTTACCTATCTGGTCTTGATCCTCGGCAGCATCAGCATGATCTTCCCCTTTGTATGGATGGTGCTCACCAGCTTCAAGACGCAGGCGGAGTCTATGGCGATCCCGCCGCAGATCCTGCCCTCCCATTGGAATCTGGACAGCTTTGTCAAGGCATTGCAGAGCCTGCCCTTTACCAACCTCTACATCAATACGGGTCTGTTGATCCTGTTCCGTGTGATCTTTGCGGTGGTGTTCAGCTCCATGGCAGGCTATGCCTTTGCCAAGCTGGAATTCCCCTGCAAAAAGCTGCTGTTCAGTCTGGTGCTGATGCAGATGATGCTGCCAAGCCAGATCTTCATTATCCCGCAGTACCAGATGCTGGCAAAGATGGGTGCCACCAACTCCATTTTCGCGCTGGTGTTCCCCGGTCTGGTCAGCGCCTTCGGCACCTTCTTTTTGCGGCAGGCGTATCTGGGCATCCCCAACGAGATCGCAGAGGCGGCGTATCTGGACGGCTGCAACAAGTGGCAGACCTTCGTCAAGGTCATGCTGCCGCTGACCGGCCCCAGCATGGCGGCACTGGCCATCTTTACGGCGGTGTTCGCTTATGCCGACCTGATGTGGCCGCTGATCTGCAACACCGATTTGAACATGATGACCCTGTCTGCCGGCCTTTCTACCCTGAACGGTCAGTACACCACCAACTTCCCGGTGCTGATGGCAGGCAGCCTGCTGGCCATGATCCCCATGGTGATCCTGTACCTGATCTTCCAAAAGCAGTTTATTCAGGGCATTGCCATGACCGGCGGTAAATAAGCAATTCACATTTCTCCTTCATCATAGCCGACAGGCGGGTAGCCGTTCCAATACGACCGCCTGCCTGTCGGCATTTTTGTTGGAAATAATTCTTTGAGGTGTTGAACCAATGAGCATTCGATTTGATTCTGACTCCCGCATTTTTGTATTGGAGACCGCCCATACCAGCTACCACATGAAGGTGGATGCGCTGGGACATCTTCTGCACCTGTATTATGGTAAAAAAATCGGTACAGGCGATCTGATGCAGCTGTATCCCCGCACAGACCGGGGATTCTCGCCGGATTACTACGCTTACCGCACCCACCGGGGCATTTCCCCGGATCTGCTCCCGCAGGAGTATACCGGCTGCAACGTGGGCGATTTCCGTCTGTCCTGCCTGACGGTGGCTGACAGCCGTGGTGCCTTTGGCGCAGACTTTACCTATGTGAGCCACACGGTGGAGGCGGGCAAATATCAGCTGACCGGTCTGCCCTGTGCCCACGCAGAGGAAAACGATGCCGAGACCCTGATCGTCCGAATGCAGGACGAGGTCACCGGTCTGACGCTGGAGCTGCTGTATGGCGTGTTTGCACAGCAGGATGTCATCACCCGTGCGGCGCGGCTGACAAACCACGCGATGCCACGCTGCGGCTGGACAAGGCGGCATCTGCCTGTCTGGATCTGCCCTTTGGCAGATGGGATCTGCTGCATTTCCACGGCAGACACGCCATGGAACGGCAGCTGGAGCGGGAAGCTGTGGGCACCAATATCCAGACCATTTCTTCGGTGCGGGGCAGCTCCAGCCACCACAACAATCCCTTCCTGATCCTCTGCCAGCGGGATGCAACGGAGACCAGCGGTGCCTGCTACGGTGTGATGATGGTCTATTCCGGCAGCTACCAGATGGACGTGGAACGCTCTCAGACCGGGCTTGTCCGGGTAGTGAGCGGCATTCAGGAGGAACGCTTTGCGTGGAACCTGAAGCCGGGCGAGACCTTTGACACCCCGGAGGTGATCCTCTCCTTTGCGGCAGAGGGCCTGACCCCGCTTTCCCAGCAGTACCACCGCTTTTTGCGGCGCAACATCTGCCGCGGCCCATGGAAGGACAAGCGCCGCCCGGTGCTGATCAACAACTGGGAGGCCACCTATTTTGATTTCAACACCGAAAAGATCGTAAAGATCGCTGAAAAAGCGGCCTCTCTCGGCGTGGAGATGATGGTGCTGGACGATGGCTGGTTCGGCACCCGGAATGACGACAATCAGGGTCTGGGCGACTGGATCGTGAACTGCGAAAAGCTGCCCGGCGGACTGGACCCACTCATCGAGCAGATCCATGCGCTGGGCATGAAATTCGGCCTGTGGATCGAGCCGGAAATGGTCAACGAGAACTCCCGGCTGTACCGCACCCACCCGGACTGGGCACTGACCCTGCCCGGACGCAAGCCCGCCATGGGGCGCAACCAGCTGGTGCTGGATCTCTCCCGCCCGGAGGTGGTGGACTATCTGACAGAAGCGATCGGTAAGCTGCTGCGGGAGCATCACATTGAGTATATCAAGTGGGATATGAACCGCAGCATGAGCGATGTGTACAGCCGTGCTTTCCCTGCCGAGCAGCAGGGCGAGATCATGCACCGCTATATGCTGGGCGTTTATGCGCTGGCAGAGCGGCTGACGCAGGGCTTCCCGGAGGTGCTGTTCGAGGGCTGCGCAGGCGGCGGCGGACGCTTTGATGCCGGAATGCTGTGCTACTATCCCCAGATCTGGTGCAGTGATGATACGGATGCCATTGAACGGCTGACGATCCAGCACGGCACCTCCTTTGGCTATCCGGTCTGCACCATGGGTGCCCATGTTTCTGCCTGCCCCAACCACCAGACCGGCCGCACGACCCCCATCGACACCCGCGCCGTGGTGGCGATGAGCGGCACCTTTGGCTACGAGCTGGATCTGGGCAAATTGAAGCGTACCGAGTGCACCGCAGTGAAAAACCAGATCAAGCGGTTCAAGCGGCTGAACGACCTGATCCGCACCGGCGATTATTACCGGCTGACCGACCCGGCAGAAAACGCCTATTTCACGGCATGGCAGTTTGCCGCAGAGGACGGCAGCGAGGCACTGCTGAATCTGGTGGTGACCCATCCGCAGGCGAATCCCTTGCCCATCCACCTGTGCTTCCGTGGGCTGGAAGAAGACGCTGTGTATGAGCTGGATGGCATCGACTATTTCGGCTCTCAGTATGACCGCGACGGAGGCAAAGCCATAGAAGATGGCATTCACAAGGGGATGCGGTTCAGCGGCAGCACGCTGCTGTATGCGGGGCTTGTCCTGCCGCAGCTGTTTGGCGATTACCCCAGCGTGCAGCTTCATCTTACACGAAAAGGATAAAGGAATATGAAGGATCAAACTGCATTTTCCACCCGCTTTGCCCGCCATAAGGACGAGCTGGAATGGCTGTTCATGGAACTGTACCACAACCGGGAAGGGCTGGAAGTTCTGAAGCGGGAGATGGCACAAGCCTACAACGCCCGCAGCGCAGAGCTGAAAGCACTGGACAAGGCCCGTACTGCCGACCCGGAGTGGTACAAGCGGGGCAATATGTTCGGCATGACCATGTACACCGACTTCTTTGCCGGAAATTTGAAAGAACTGGCAAAGAAGCTGCCCTACCTGAAAGAACAGAAGCTGACCTATCTGCACCTGATGCCCCTGCTGCAGATGCCCCACCCCCACAACGATGGCGGCTATGCGGTGGAGGATTTCGACACCGTAGACCCGGCTCTCGGCACGAACAAAGACCTCGAAAATCTGACCCGGGAGCTGCGCAAGGCCGGCATCAGCCTGTGTCTGGATTTTGTCATGAACCACACCGCCAGCACCCACCGCTGGGCGATGGCTGCAAAGGCGGGCGACCCGTGGTTTCAGGCCTATTACCACCTCTACGAGGACCGCACCATCCCCGACCAGTACGAGCAGACCGTGCCGCAGGTGTTCCCCAACACCGCACCCGGCAACTTTACATGGTGCGAGGAGATGCACAAGTGGGTGCTGACCACCTTCCACGACTACCAGTGGGACCTGAACTACGCAAACCCGGCGGTGTTCGTGGACATGACCAAGAGCATCCTGCATCTGGCAAATCTCGGTGTGGAAGTGTTCCGCATTGATGCCGTGCCCTACATCTGGAAACAGCTGGGCACAAACTGCCGCAATCTGCCGCAGGTGCACACCATCGTGCGGATGCTGCGCATGGTTCTGGAAGTGGTCTGCCCGGCGGTGGTCCTCAAGGGCGAGGTGGTCATGGCTCCCAGAGAGCTGGCGGCCTACTTCGGCACGCCCGAAAAACCGGAATGCCACATGCTCTACAACGTGTCCACCATGGTCAACCTGTGGAGCGCCCTTGCCAGCCGGGACACCCGGCTGCTGAAAGCGCAGTTGGATGCCCTGCACGCCCTGCCGGACAACTGCTGGTTCGTGAACTATCTGCGCTGCCACGATGATATCGGCTGGGGTCTGGATGAAGCGGTGGAAAACCGGCTTGGCATCGACCCGCAGAAGCACAAGGAATACCTGTACCACTTCTACGAGGGCAACTTCCCCGGAAGCTGGGCAAAGGGCGAACTGTACAACTACGACCCTGCCACCGGCGATGCCCGCAGCTGCGGCACCACTGCCAGCCTGTGCGGTATCGAACAGGCACTGGAAAAAGGCGACAAAACCGCACTGGCTACGCCGTAAAGCGTGACCTTTTGCTGCACACTGCCATGGCCTTTTTGCAGGGCTTCCCCATGCTGAACTGCGGTGACGAGATTGCCCAGCGCAACGGCTGGGACTACAAAAACGACCCCGACCGTGTGGAGGACAGCCGCAATCTGCACCGCAGCAAATTCAACTGGGAGGATGCAAAGCAGCGCACCCAAAAAGGCACGCTGCAAAATCAGCTGTGGCAGGGCATGGAGCAGCTGCGCAAAATGCGGGCAGACCCCTGCTTTGCCCCGGAGGCGTGGGTGACCACATGGGACAGCCACAACCCCGGCGTGCTGGCGCTGGTACGCAAGCGCGGCGAGGAAACGCTGGTGGGACTGTTCAACTTTACCGAGTACCCGGCAGGGGCAAGTCTGGACGCTCTGGGCGGCGAGTATAAGACCGCCGACGGCAAGCCGGTCTGGTTGGCGGATGTGGAGCTGGAACCCTATCAGGCACTGTTGG
This sequence comes from Faecalibacterium sp. OF04-11AC, assembly GCF_003460645.1. Taxonomy (NCBI): domain Bacteria; kingdom Bacillati; phylum Bacillota; class Clostridia; order Eubacteriales; family Oscillospiraceae; genus Faecalibacterium; species Faecalibacterium sp. OF04-11AC. Next base: position 62,879 of record NZ_QTVP01000010.1, read on the forward strand.
TGCACCGCTGAAAGGAGCTGCCCCTGCTCACCGGCACCACCGACTGCGAAAGCGGCACAGCCCAGCTTGCCCAGAACGGCATCCGGCTGATTTTTGTCACCTTGGGTGCAAACGGCGTATTCTACCGCTTTGGAGAGAAAACTGGTCATGTGGCAGGCGTCCCCTGCAAGGTGGGCGACACCAACGGCGCAGGCGATACCTTCTTTGGGGCGGCTCTGTCCAAACTCTGCAAGGAGGAGCTGGACACCCTGACGGTGGACAAACTGGAAAGCATTCTGGCCTTTGCCAATAAAGCTGCCAGCATCACCACCAGCCGCCACGGTGCGATCCCTGCCATGCCTGCATTGGAAGAAATCGAAAAATAACAGAACCGGCCACCAACCTGTAGCAAATCATACAGCTGGTGGCCGGAAACCATGGGTTAGAAAATTAAAGGCAAAACAAAAACAGGGTGCGCCCCGAAAGACGCACCCTGCCAAAATCCACATACGATAGCGATATGTACAACAGGGCGTTCCCCATCGGGAACGCTCTGTTTTTCTTTGCCGGGGATATGATGAGCCTGCTCCGCCTGCCACGCGGCAAGCTCGCGTTTGCGCAGCGCAGCGGAGCAATGAAAGCCCCAGTGGGGCTTTTAAGCGACCGAACGGTCTTGCGCAAGCAAGATGGAGGGGCCTCGCCCCGACAAGTGACCGTTGGCCTTCCTCGCTGTTCCAGCAGGCAAGGATGGCCGGGTAGAATGCCCGTGCTAGACGGTCAATGACTTCATCAGGGTAAGGGGAAGTGTTTGTGGACTTTTTCTTTTTGTTCAAACGCACGCTCCTTTGATCGTCCCACCGTGGCAAAGCCGGGCGAGAAAATCAAAGTTCCAATTTTTATCAGGCGCAAGGGCGCAGATGGTTTCCGCCCTGCACTTGCGGCTGGTGGCTCGTTGATGGCTTACAAGTGCCTGTCGTTATGCGAATTTTTCATCGTTCAGCATTTCTTCAAACTGTGCCATATATGCTTTGTGCTGTTTGAGAATCTTCGTGGTCTCCACTTTCACATAGGCATCATCAGGCACCTTGGGGAGATACTTCATCAGGAAATCAACATCCTGCTGGATTCGCCGGACGGCAGCTTCCAGTGCAGAATAGTTGATTCCGTAGATGCGTTTCTGCGGAGCAGAGCGGTCCTCCGGGTGCAGAATCTCGTGCACGATCTGCTTGCGATTCGGAAAATCGGCTCTGGCGAGGCGGTGCATATCGGCATCACGGACTTTGAACTGCCCGGACAGGATTTTCTCCTGCATACCGGGTATCATCTGCTCCAGGATATCCACACCCTTCATGAACTTTTCTGAGCGGGCAACATAGGATCCTGTACAAAAGAAAATGCAGGCGACGTCAGTGACGGCCCCTGCACAAAAGATAAATCTTTTTAATATCAGATACATTATATGCGTATCAAATCAGATTGTCAACAACTTTTTTCAAAAAATCAAAAGATGTTGCGACCAATTTATTTCCTGTTGGACCGTCAAAGTAGTCCATATGCTTTTGCAAACGGCCACGAATCAGCTCTGATAGTTGCGCCATCCGCCGCTTTTTGACAGAAGGGCTTACAATTTTTGTATAAGCGTACAGTAAACAGACGATTTCAAACATCGGGCGGCTTGTCAGCTTGCTGCGGCGTTCACCTGCTGAAATGTTGTCAAAGGAGGCGACAAATGCCGAAACTTCAGGCGATGGTTTTGTCGTGCTTGTCCGAGAGAGTACATTCAGAAGGCAGTTATTATGTGCACAAGCATTGCGCAGACTTTTGACTGGGTTCAGAACACGTTGATTCATCAGCGGCTTGAACTGCGGATTCCGTTCGGCATAAAAGTGGTACAATCGCAGAAATTCTCCAAAACCGATCAGCTCTTCCAGAACCCATATCGGGCAATCAACGGAATAGATTCGCGTTGTAAGATACGACTGTGTTCCCTGAGCGGAGAATACTGAACAGACTCCGAAGTACTTTTCAATCAGTTCTCCCGTAAAAGATGCATCGGTTTTTCGTTCGATAGAAGATAAGATTTCTGGATTTTGCGCAAGAAAATCCCGGACAAGCGCATAGCCGTCCTCGTCTGAATCAGCCTCCAGTTCGCGCAAAAGCGAGACTTTCAAATCGTGCTCTACATCAATACACATTTCCAGCAGGATTTCGCGCAGGTAGAAGTCCAACGTAGAAAGTTCCGTTAAATATGCAAATTCGAGATTGATGTACTTACCCTCATTCGGACCGGCAATGTGCTTCGGATAGTTTTTGCGATAGGAAGCTGTCCGCAAATAATTGTTTCGCCGTGAAAAATATTCAACGGCCTGTTCTTCTGACATGATATTAAACTGGATTCCCTTTTCGTCCCGGAGCATCTGCACCAGTTCTACCGCTGTTTTCTTTGGCTTATTCCTGAAATTTTCGATCTTGCCCACATCCCATCAATCGTTCTTTTTCAGCTGACTCATCAATTCCTGAAAACTCTCCAGCGCGCTTTGCAGATTTTCAATAATGTCTGCCGCAAGCTCATCCGGTTCGGGAAGATTATCCAAATCAGCAAGAGACTTATCCTTCAGCCAGAAAATATCAAGACTGGTTTTATCCCGTTCCAAAATCTCCTCTAAGGAGAATTTGCGCCAACGGCCCTCCGGGTTTTCAGGCGACCATGTTTCTGTGCGTTCGTGGCGGTTTTCCGGGTGGTAGCACTTGATAAAATCCTGCAAATCAGCGTCCGTCATCGGATGCTGACGCAGAGTGAAATGAACATTTGTGCGAAAATCGTAGATCCAGACTTCTTTCGTCTGGCGTTCCGGACTGGCGGGACGCTTATCAAAGAAGATCACGTTTGCCTTGACGCCCGGTTTATAGAAGATGCCGGTCGGCAGGCGCAGGATCGTGTGCAAGTCGGTCGTTTCCAGCAGCTTTTTTCGGATGATCTCTCCCGCACCACCCTCAAACAGTACGTTGTCCGGCACAACAACTGCAGCCTTTCCGGTGGGTTTGAGAATCGTATTGATATGCTGGATAAAATTCAGCTGCTTGTTGGAGCTTGTTGTCCAGAAGTCCTGTCGGTTATAAACAAGGTCTTCTTTTTCTTCCTCCTCGGTTTCGTCTCCCTCGTTGGTAAAAGTAATCGAAGACTTCTTACCAAACGGCGGGTTCGTCAGCACATAATCCACGCGATATCCGGGGTCCGACAACAGGGCATCCCCGCGCGTAACCGGAACTTTTCCATACAGGTCGCCGATGTTATGCAGGTACAGATTCATCAGGCAGAGCTTGAACGTCGCAACCACAAGCTCCGTACCGTAAAACGTTTCGTTCTTCAAAAACTCTTTCTGAGGGCGATCAAGCGCATAGTTGTTTGGGTCTGCAAGGAATGCCTGTGCCGCAAGGAAAAAGCCGCCGCTGCCGCAACAAGGGTCAGCAATGGTCTTATTGGGTTCCGGGCGCAAGCAGGCGACCATTGCCTTGATGAGCGGGCGAGGGGTAAAATACTGTCCTGCGCCGCTTTTTACGTCCTCTGCATTCTTTTGCAGCAATCCTTCGTAAATCTCGCCTTTCACATCAGAGGACATGGAGACCCATTTTTCCTTGTCGATCATCTGCACCACACGGTACAGGATGGAAACATTGCTGATTTTATTGACAGCGCCCTTAAAAATCTGTCCGAGGATGCCGCCTTCTTCGCCCAGCCGCTCCAGCGTAGCACGGTACTGGTTTTCCAGTTCCGCACCCTTGAGGGTGTTCATATCTGCCCACGAATACCCCTTTGGGATACCGGTTTCCCGCTTATAAGGCGGGCGGGAATATTCATCGGACATTTTCAAAAAGATCAGGTAAGTAAGCTGTTCGAGATAATCGCCGTATGATACGCCGTCATCCCGCAGCGGATTGCAAAGTCCCCATACTTTGGAGACGATATTAGTGGATTGTTCACTCATTCAGATTCCTCTAAGATGATTTGTTTAAGTATTTTAAAAAATTCTATAAAGTTACTAAAAGAAAATTCATTCGGATGCTGACTTACATATTCAGCAAATTTCATTTTAGGCAGTGCAAGATTTGTTGAACGTTCATTGTCATTGAAGCTAAAAACACGTTCTTTACTTGTGCCTTCAATAATTGCAATACTTTCAGGTCCGCATGAATTCTTTTTTTCACAGTATACACCTAGCGTCATATTATGGCCAGCGGTGTTAAATTCATTCCCAATGTATAAACGCCGTTTTACTCCACCAAAATCCACTTCTGTTTTGATTTCAGTATCTGAATAATAATGTTCAATGCAAATTCCTGGAGTATTCTGCCTATTTTGAGGTATTGGAAGTGTTAAGGAATATGTATTGTTCCCCCAATATTTATATTCTTTTCCCTTGTTTCCGAGCTTGTCGTTGGTTGTTTTTACATCGCAATCTGCGACAAAGATATATTTTCTGGTATGAGGGAGTTTTGCAGCGTTTTCACACAAAGAACAAAGAGCTACATCTCCCATTTCTAGTTTCAAACCATCTGTATTACTGTTTTTGGGTTCATATTCTAAAAACTCAAATTCTAAGTCAGTAAATAAGTCATTATACTGGCTATCTTTCGATAGAACTGCAAATGCAGTTTTTATGTGTTTCCAATCTGTGCTGCCTTCGGTGATGATAAGTGGTTTTCCTTCGGTGGGAATAGTACGAGCAAGTTCTTGAATATCACTATTGAATTTTTGTGTCTGCTTAATATAATTATACGCACGCAAAAATTCAGAAAAACACTCGACATTGATTTTTTGACCTTTCGGCATTTCGTAAACGTCAAAAGCATCTTCACCTAATGTTTCTCTCATTCCAAGTAAGAACAAAGGCGAATGTGAAGTTATAATAAACTGGATTTTAGGAAACATTGCAATCAATTTTGGAAGCACTTCTTTTTGCAGTTTACTGTGCAAATGAAGTTCGATTTCATCAATCACTACAATTCCGGTGATTTCGTCTAAGTGAATGCTTTTTGTGATATCGTTATTATCTGCATAATGAATAATTGTTGCAAACATATTGAAAAGAGCAATCTGTCCGGTTGATAAAGAGTCTAAAGTAGGACATATTATATCGTCATTTTCTCTTTGTACAATGTGAAATCTTGAACCATATAAACTTCGGAAATTCAAACGGAAGTAAACGTCCTTTCCAATTATTACGCTAAGTATTTTTTCGAGATTTTCTCTTGCTTGTCGCATTAACAAAAGGTTCGCGGTAGAAACATGAGCCAATGATAATGAATCCCATTCACCTATAATATCTCCACGAGAATCAGCAATTACATCAAGCAACCATTGTAGATTCAAATTTGTCACATTGTGAACTGCAATAGGGTTTTCAAGGCGTCCATTAAATCGATCCTCAACTTTTGGGTGCAAATAATCCAAAGCTATATAATAGGAATCCCCAAGCCATACGGGTTGCTCATATCTGTCTGGCCCAAAATAACAAATCACATTTTCTTTCCATATTGTTTCGACTTGTTTGGACGATGCATTCAAAACTTTCTCGTTTCCTTGTACATCTCCGGATATGGATGAAATATTGATATTGTTTTGTTCTTTAATATCATTAATTGTAACATTGCCAGACTTACATAAGTAAATAGGAGGTTCTTCATCCGGAGATTCCTTACAGTTATACAAAAGGAACGAATACATATATGACGTTCCTGAATGAATTTCGTCAGGCAGGATCGTCTTAAAAAAATTATGTCCGCCACTTTCCATTGGTGTTGTGGCATTTGTAAAATATTGCTGTGCCATTTCATAAAATGAGTCAACGATGTTTGACAGGATGGTTGACTTTCCTGTGCCGTTTTCACCAACAAGAATTACAGGTTTTGGTGTTCCATTGTTGTTGAATGGAAAATCGATTCTCACATCCTGTACGGGTCCTACGTTTTTATACGCTAGCTTTTCAATATACATCTTTTTTTCCTTCAAACGTCTGTTTCAAAATACTCTGCCGCATTGCATCCGCCTGTGCAAGCGCGGTATTAACCGTTTGTTCGATATTTTCACAGATAGAAAGACGCTTTTCTATCTCTTTTACAATAATGGATTGCTCCGCAATGGGTGCAAACGGAACCCGAATAGCTCTCACTCGTTCTTTATTGAGTGCTTTTTGATTGTTGCCAGAACCAACACGGCGAGTATTTTCATAATTTAACTGCAAGAAATAATAAATATATTTAGGCTGACATAAAGTCTTTGAAACCAATATCGCTGCCGTGTTTTGGTTATGCGCCGCAGGAATATTAAGAATGGCAGACTGTCCACGCGTTTTGCCCTCTCCAATCATTGCAAGTAGGACAGTTCCGATAGGCTGAAGATTGGTGGAAGCATTTTTTAATCCGATATCAGTAATCATTTCGCGCGTTTTGTTGATTGTGGTAAAGCGCACCTCACCGCTGCTGACCCAAGGAATAGAACCATTCCAATATTCAGCGTGTTGTCTGCTAGGCGTGGCTCCAACTTCTACATCAAAAATTTCTCCAAGTCTCACTTTCATCCACTCATCTGGAATATTTAGTGAAAGTTCGTTTTCATCACCTGATGTATCCTTGAATACTTGATTTTCTTTTCGCAGTTCACAATATTCTTCATTTGCCGAAACATTATGATTTTTTCTCCACCATTTGGTATATTTCCCCTCAAATGCTGCCTTTAAGACTGCCTGTCGATATACCTCTAACTGCTCTTTTGTAGTTTTAAGTGTACCAACAGCCTTGTCAAGCTCAGAGAAAAGTTCTTCAATGTGGGCAACAATGCGGGACTGTTCTGTATATGAGGGTACAGGAATGGACGTATTCATAAATGGTCCTTTGGTAATATGCACCATCCCAGACCCATGGGTCTTTAAATAGAGTTCAGCAATAACTTTTTGTAAATAGTAATAAAGATAGAGCTTATCGATATTGTCGTTAGGAATTACTTTAAAAATATGTTGATTTAGCCAAGCATCATTTTGGTTCCAAATATGTGCACCTAAAGAAGCTGACCAGGCAAATAAAAGGTCACCGTTATGAATCTTGTATTTTTCTTCATAAGCAGCAGAACTGTAATGACATTTTGCATTTTTATCTGTTAGATTTTGAATCCGAACAATCGGCAGACCGGTTGATTCCCATTCGGAGGGTTTAAATGCTCTACCGTTTATATAGGTTGCAGCAGAGCCTAGAGTTTTAAGTTCATAGTTTTTTGTCATATAAAATCCTTACGCTACCAATTCCTCATTCATTTCGTCCAGAATCTCCTGATACTTTTCCCCGAACACCCGATAGAACCCACCCAAGCCGCCTTTGCTGTCGAACGGCGTGTACTCCAAATCCTCCGGCAGGATGCTCAGGGATGTGATGATATGCTCCTTGATGAGGCGCAGCCATTCCATCTGTTCTGCGGTAAAATGGACAGCACCGGTGTTGCGGCGGAAGGTCCACTGTTTGAAGTTGTAGTTTACCCGGTCGGCGAAAGGGGAAAGGGTGTCCGCATACCCCAACTGGAAGCGAATGAGCGAAATCAAGTCGGTAATTTGCGCCAATGTACCCTTTTTTACCTTATCCGGCTGTTTGATGGCATAGCAATCCCATAGACGCTCCACCGTAACCCCTTTGGCACAGAGCTTCTGGTACAGTTCCGTCAGGCTTTTCAGAACCATCGGACGATTTTTATATTGCTCGTTGTAGATGATGCGCAGGGCCAGAATTTCATCCTTGTTTTCCTCAATAAAATCCTTGAAGGTCGAAATCACCCGGTCGGCATTTTCCTCACGGTTCGCAGAGTACCCGGCAAACAGAACTTTATCCAGATTGACGCTGTCGATGATCTGGTCGTGGCTGCGGCGGACATTCTCAATAAAGTCACGCACCTCCGGCTTCTGGAACGGCTCAACCGCCTGCTTGATGAGTGCTTTCTGCGCCTTGGTGCTTTGCTCCGGCGTGGGAGCAGATGTCCCGTTTTCGGCGCAGGCTTTGGCATAGATAATATCCTCATCAAAGGCGTTCAATAAATCTTCAGCTACCTGCTCGGCTGACTTTCCAACCGTCTCCCGGAACTGCTTGTGTTCGCTCCGCTCCATTTTGCAGCTGAGACGAATCACACGGTTTGCAAGCGAGGTCAGCGTGTCCTCATCCCGTGCGCCAAGTGCGATGTTCATCATCAGTTCCTTCATGGAAACGGTGGGCTTCCGTTCCAGTGTGCGGGTCTCAGTCTTTTTGGATTCTGTTACACCCACTGCATCCACGATTACAAAATGGTCTTTGTTTTCCGTGGCAGAAGGCGTTACTTTTTGCAGGTCGTCTTTGCTCAGAACACGCGTTCCTCGGCCTTTCATCTGCTCAAAGTAATTCCGGCTGCGCACATCCCGCATAAAAAGCAGACATTCAATGGGCTTCACATCTGTTCCGGTGGCGATCATATCCACCGTGACCGCAATGCGAGGGTAATAATCGTTACGGAACGAGCTGAGGACAGCCTCTGCATTCTGAACACTGTATGTGATTTTCCGGCAGAAGTCGTTGCCTTCGTCAAACTCTTCCCGGACGATCTGCACGATATCGTCTGCATGGCTGTCCGTCTTGGCAAAAATCAGGGTCTTGGGCACTTCTTTGCGGTGCGGGAACAGTTCGGTATAAAGCTTCTCTTTGAACGTGCGAATCACTGCCCGAATCTGACTTGGATTCACGATATTTTTATCCAGCTGAGACTGGGTATAAAATACATCCTCGTCCATCTGTGCCCACCGCTTTTCGCGGGTCAGGCGGTCGCGGTGCTCGATCATCTGCTTCATGATGAATGCACCGTTTTTCGTGACACTGGTTTCGATCAGATAGATGTCCTCGCCGACATTAACGCCATCCAGCACGGCTTGTTCCCGCGTGTACTCGCTGACAAAGTTCTGGTTGAAGTAGCCAATCGTCCGGGCATCCGGCGTAGCAGTCAAACCGATGATAAACGCATCAAAATAGGACAGCACCTGACTCCAGACGTTATAAATGGAGCGGTGGCACTCGTCTACGATGATGCAATCAAAAAATTCTGGTGGAATTTTGGCATTGTACACAACTTCTTTGGGGGCTTTGCTTTCTGCCGTGACATACTCTGCAAACGGTGTTTCTTCTGCCTTTTCGTCCAGTTCTTCCCCTTTGAGGATGGAGTACATCCGCTGGATCGTACTGATGCAGATTTGTGCATCCGAAGAAATGTAAGAGCTTTTCAACCGGTGGACGTTATACAACTCCGAGAAATTCCGTGGGTCGTCATTGGGCTTGTATGCCAGAAATTCACGTTCTGCCTGCTCTCCAAGGCTGCGTGTATCCACAAGAAAGAGGATGCGGTTCATTCTGCCGTATTTCAATAGCCGATATGCCGCCGTGATTGCCGTAAAGGTCTTGCCTGCGCCCGTTGCCATCTGCACCAATGCATGCGGCCGGTTATTTGCAAAAGAATCATCCAGTCCGTGAATCGCTTTGATTTGGCATTTGCGGAACCCGGTCTCATCCAGTGGCGGAAGCTGTTTCAGGTTGTTGCGAACGGTATCGGATTCATTCAACCACCGTTTTAGCGTTTCTGGACGATGAAACGAGAAGATTTCTCTGGAGCGGCATTTTATATCCGCATAGTCGGTAAAACGCACCAATTTTCCGGTCGCTTCATAGACAAACCGAATCCGGTATTCCTGATTGACCCATTTGAAGCGGCTGTTTGCATACCGACCAGACTGCCCCTCAACGCCGGTCAGCACCTCGCCTTTTTCATCTTTTTTCGCTTCTGCAACGCCAACCGGCATTCCATCAACGAACAGTGCGTAATCCACAGGTCCGGTACTGGTCGGAAATTCGCGTACTGCCACCCCAAGCGCAACAGTCAGGTTCAGTGTTTTTATATCCTGAATGACCCAACCGCTTTCCTGCAGCTTTTTGTCAATTTGTTCCCGTGCTTTTGCTTCCGGAGTCATGATGCCGCACCTGCCTTACTTCAAAACAAACGATCACTGACATCTCTATTTTACTAAGATAGCCAGAATATTACAAGTCTCTTATCCCCAGAAATCCAAGGCATTTGAACTTTAGACTATTTTTCTCGAAACCTTGCAATTATTCCAGAATTGCGGTATATACATTATACGAAACAACGCTTTAAATGAACGTTCTGCTGTTCCATGATGTATAAAGTGAGGTGCCCGCCATGACCGCCGTAATCTACGCCCGCTATTCCAGTGATAACCAGCGTGAAGAATCCCATCGAGGGTCAGATACGTGAATGCACGGCGTATGCCGAGAAAAACGATATCACCATCGTCAAGCACTACATTGACCGTGCTGTCTCTGCCAAGACGGACAACCGCCCGGAGTTTCAGCAGATGATAAAAGGCAGCGACAAGAAGCTGTTTGACATCGTTCTGGTCTGGAAACTCAACCGCTTTGCCCGGAACCGCTACGACAGCGCACGGTATAAGACCCAGCTGAAGAAGAACGGTGTCAAGCTCATGTCGGCAACGGAAATCATCTCTGAAGGGCCGGAAGGCATCATTCTGGAATCGGTGCTGGAGGGCTATGCGGAATACTACTCTGCCGACCTGTCAGAGAAAGTGATTCGTGGCATGACGGAAAATGCCCTCAAGGGTAAGTTCACCGGTGGTGCTATCCCCTTTGGCTACACCATCAATGCCGACCGCCGTTTTGAAATCGACCCACTGACTGCGCCGTTCGTAGCGGAAACGTTTCAACGGTATAACGATGGTCAGACCATGCGGGAAATTCGGGATTGGCTGAACGAAAAGGGCGTCAAGAACCAGCGTGGTGGCCCGATGACCTTCAACACCATCCAGCATATGCTGAGCAACCGCCGTTACATTGGAGAACTGAAATACCGCGATATCCTGATTCCCGATGCGATTCTCTCCATTGTGACCACGGAGCTTTTCAACGATGTACAGAAGAAAATGTTGAAAAACAAGAAAGCCCCTGCCCGGAGAAAGGCAGAGGATGATTACCTGCTGACAACCAAGCTGCACTGTGGTTACTGCGGTGCACTGATGTTTGGCGAAAGCGGCACGAGCCGGACGGGAGAAGTCCACCGCTATTATAAATGTGCCACTGCCAAAAAGCACAAGGGCTGCAAAAAGAAAACCGTCCGCAAACAGTGGCTGGAAGATCTTGTGGTCAACCAGACCATGCAACTTGTCCGGGATGATGCCGCCATGGAATCCATCATCGCCAAGGTCATGGAGCTGCAAGACCGGGAGAACACTAATCTTCCTCTCTATGAGAAGCAGCTCCGGGATGCGGAATCGGGTATCCAGAATATGCTGAATGCGATTCAGGCCGGAATCTTGACCAGCTCCACCAAGGAGCGGCTGGAACAGCTGGAAGAAACCAAGCGTGAGCTTGAAGCCCGCATTGCGGAAGAAAAGCTGGCAAAGCCCAAGGTCACAGAGGAGTTCATCCGGTTCTGGCTGATGCGCTTCCGCAAGTTGGACATGAGCCTGAAAGACCAGCGGCAAGCGTTGGTGGATACGTTCATCAATTCGATTTATCTGTACGATGATAAGGTTTTGATAACCTTTAACTATGAAGATGCTAAAAAGCAGATATTTGCGAAAATGAGTCGAATATACGATGAAATTTTGAACAGATTTCAAACGACATCTGCGGTACTATACCACAACTACACCAATTTTGGGACGTTTTCCCGAAAAGGAGCCTTACAAAGCGGTGTGGTGTAAGAATCGAATAGGCGGATTGGTGTAGTAGGTACACCGAACCCCAAACGCAAAAATGCGGCAGCTATGTTGTGAAAATACAACGTAGCTGCCGCTTTTTGTTTCGTATAGAGATTTTATGCTGACAGGCAACTTCTCCTGTGGTTAAATCAATTTGTCGTTGGCAAGTGTCAAACACTCCTGATTTGGCATACGCCAAAATTTACGCCAATTTAGCGCAGTTCCTCAAGCAATGCCGTGCATCCTTCCAGTATATCCTGCCATGTGGCTTCAAAATCTCCCGTGAACCATGGGTCTGCCACTTCACGGGGATGATCCGTATGCGCCATCAGCAGCGAGACTTTATGCTGTGGGTCTCCGCCGACAAGCCGCAGGATGTCGCACAGATTACTTTCGTCCATGCCAATCAGATGATCATACCGTGCATAATCCAGCCGGGTCATCTGCCGGGCGGTCTTGCCGTTACAGTCGATGCCATGTTCTGCCAGCTTCTGCCGTGCAGGAGGATAGACCGGATTTCCGATTTCCCATGCACTGGTGGCGGCTGATGCAATTTCAAATTGCTCGGAAAATCCTGCCCTAGATACAAGGTCTTTCATCACATACTCTGCCATTGGGCTTCGGCAGATATTTCCGAGACAAATAAATAAGATTCTGGTCATGCCGGGTCGTTCTCCTTTTGGCTTACAAAAGTATAGCCGCCGTGGGTAGTGCGGATAAAGCTGCCGCAGCCGGCAAGCTTCTTTCGCAGATTGGAAACGGTATTTGCCACGACCTTTAAGGTGTCGTTACAGTTTTGTCCCCACACAGCACGAAAAAGCTCTTCTTTTGAGAAGATTTGTCCTTCGTGGGAAGCAAGCATCAGCAGCAAATCGAACTCCAGTCGTGTAAGGGAGATTTTTCTGCCGTTGCACGACACTTCGTGGGTCATTCCATCCAGTGTAAGCTCCGGAAGAACCAACTTCTCCCATGAATCAATGGATATTTGCTCTGCCTCGATGTGCTCTCGTTCCAGAAGCATCCGGATCTTCTGCTCTAATTCCGGGTCAGGCTGTCGGGTTTTTATAACGATCATGGCAAACTCCTGCGTGTATTTTACTCTGCGGCGGTATCCATTTCCCGGAGCAGGTTTACCATCTCGATGGCACTGACTGCGCAGTCATAGCCTTTATTACCTGCTTTGGTGCCTGCCCTCTCGATGGCCTGCTCGATGTTTTCGGTGGTCAGAACACCAAAGAGGACGGGAACCCCGCTTTCCAGCGAGACCGTGGCAATGCCTTTGGAAACCTCATTGCACACATAGTCGTAATGGCTGGTAGAACCGCGAATCACCGCACCAAGGCAGATCACAGCATCATACTTTCCGCTTTTTGCCATTTTAGAGGCAACCAGTGGGATTTCAAAAGCACCCGGAACCCATGCAACATGAACATCAGCGTCTTGCACATCGTGCCGGAGCAGACCGTCCATTGCTCCGCTCAGAAGTTTGGACGTGATAAATTCGTTGAATCGGGCAGCTACGATACCGACCTTGATGTTCTGAGAAACCAGCTTGCCTTCAAATGTTTTCATTTTTAAATACCTCTTTCGTTGTTAATATTCCAGAAGATGTCCCATCCGTGCCTGCTTCGTTTTCAGGTAAAACAGGTCATACGGGGTCGCCGTCATCTGAATGGGTACGCGCTCGGAGATCTCCAGCCCAAACTCGGAGAGCTGATATACTTTGTCCGGGTTATTGGTAAGCAGGCGCAGGCTTTTTACGCCAAGTTCCCGGAGGATCTGCGCGCCGAGATAATACTCCCGTTCATCTCCATGGAACCCCAGAGCGAGATTGGCTTCCAGCGTATCCATGCCCTGCTCCTGAAGTTCATAGGCACGCAGTTTGTTGATCAGACCGATGCCCCGGCCTTCCTGCCGCATATAGAGCAGGATACCCCGGCCTTCTTTTTCGATCTGTGTCATGGCAGCGGCCAGCTGCTGGCCGCAGTCACAACGCAAAGAGCCAAATGTATCTCCTGTCAGGCATTCCGAGTGGACGCGGCACAGAATATCCTTTCCATCGCCAATGTCACCTTTTACCAGTGCAATGTGATGTTCTCCGTTCAGGCGGCTCACAAAACCATAAGCTCTGAAGGTGCCATACTTGGTGGGCAGGTTCACCGCCGTCACCTGATCGACCAGTTTATCGTGACACTTGCGGTACTCCTGTAAATCACGGATGGTGATGAATTTGATCTGGAAACGCTCTGCCAGCTTTGCCAGTTCAGCGGTGCGCATCATCGTGCCATCCTCCCGCATGATCTCGCAGCACAGGCCGCATTCTTTCAGCCCTGCCAGACGGCACAGGTCAACGGTTGCTTCCGTGTGACCGTTGCGCTCCAACACACCGTTCTTTTTTGCCAGAAGGGGGAACATATGGCCCGGTCTGCGGAAATCTTCTGCTTTTGAGTGGTCGTCCACACAAGCCATCGCCGTAATGGAACGCTCTGCGGCAGAAATGCCCGTAGAAGTAGAAACGTGGTCGATGGACACAGTAAATGCCGTTTCATGGTTGTCGGTATTATGCTGCACCATCTGCGGAAATTGCAGCTTCTGGACGAAAGCCTCGGACATCGGCATACAGATCAGACCTTTGCCATGGGTCGCCATAAAGTTGATGTTTTCAGTGGTGGCAAATTCGGCAGCACAGATGAAGTCCCCCTCGTTTTCACGGTCGGGGTCATCCGTTACCAGAATGATTTTTCCTTGTTTCAGATCTTGCAAAGCTTCGGGAATGGTATTGAAGTTCATCCTAAACTCTCCTTAAAAGCCGCAGCGCAGCAGCATTTCTTTTGTGAGCGTGTTTTGCTTCGGTGCTTCTGATGGAAGCAGCTTCTCGATATATTTTCCGACAACATCGGTTTCCAAATTGACAAAATCCCCTTTGTGCCGTTGGTTCAGGTTCGTCTGACGGACGGTGTGCGGTATCGTGGACACGGAAAAGCCCGTAGGTTCCACCGCAGCCACGGTCAGGCTGATACCGTCTATTGTGATAGAGCCTTTTTCAACGACATAGCGAAGGATCGCAGAATCTGCATGAATGGTGTACCAGATGGCCGTATCGTCTTTTCGGATATTAGCAATGCGTCCGACGCCATCCACATGGCCTGCTACGATGTGTCCGCCAAAACGTCCGTTGGCCGGCATGGCACGTTCCAGATTGACAGCACTTCCAACGGTGAGCTGCGCAAGCGCAGAGCGGTTCAAGGTCTCGTGCATGACATCCGCAGCAAAGCTATCCGGGAAGAGCTGCCTGACGGTCAGGCAGATGCCGTTGACGGCGATGCTGTCGCCGATCCTGGTTTCTTCCAGAACCGTTTTTGCACGAACAGTCAGTACGGCGGAATGCTGTCCCCGATTGATGGATTTTATTGTTCCGACTTCTTCCACGATTCCGGTAAACACGGGTACTCCACCTCACTTTCGATCAGGAAATCTTCGCCAAGCTGTTCCAATCGGCTGTTCTTCAGGCGGAATGCAGCATCCGGAAACGAAACACCTGCACCCTCAATGGGTGCTTTGGCATCCCTACCTCCGAACAGCTTCGGGGCGATGTAAGCCTGTACCTGCTGCACGATGCCGCTTTCCAGTGCAGACCAGTTCAAGGTTCCGCCGCCTTCCAGCAGAATGCTGTCGATCTGCTCCTGCCCCAGCTGTTCCATCAGTTGCGGAAGATTCACATGACCGCATTGCTCTTCCAGACAAAGGACTCGGCACCCGGTCTGTTGATATGCCGCCTGCTTCTCTGGGTCGCCGCAGCAGGTCGCAAGAATGGTGGGGACCCGTTTGGCGGTCGTGACTACCTGTGATTGCAGCGGTGTCCGCAAATGTGTATCACAGATGATCCGGACGGGATCACGGCCACCCTCTATCCGGCAGGTCAGCAGCGGGTCATCTGCCAGAATGGTTCCGACTCCCACCATAATGCCGCGGAATCGGTGTCGCTGCCGTTGAACATGAGTCCGGGCAATTTCCCCGGTGATCCATTTGGAAGCGCCTGTGTACGTGGCGATTTTTCCGTCCATCGTCATGGCGTATTTCATGGAAACGAAGGGGCGTTTTGTGGTGATATAGTGGAAGAACACCTTGTTCAGCGCATCGCATTCCTCTTGCAGAACATTTTCGGTCACATCTATGCCGTGTGCGCGCAGGATTGCAATTCCTTTTCCGGCTACCAGCGGATTCGGGTCAGCGGAACCCACGACCACCCGGTGAATGCCCGCGTCCAGAATCGCATCCACGCAGGGCGGCTGCTTTCCGTAATGGCAGCACGGCTCCAATGTCACATACATGGTCGCTCCCTGCGGATCTTCGGTGCAGGATGCCAGCGCATTGCGCTCCGCATGAGCCTGACCGTATTTCTGGTGCCAGCCCTGTCCGATGATCCTGCCCTCTTTTACGACCACGGCACCCACCATCGGGTTGGGCGATGTCCACCCGCAGCCCTTTTTTGCAAGCTGCAAAGCCAGACGCATATAGTCTTTGTCGTTCATCGTGTTGCCTCCAAAAGAAAAAGCCCTGAACAAAAACGTTCAGGGCAAGCCGAAAAAACACAAGGGATCCTTGTGCAAAAAAGAAAGCTCCAGAATGCAAACGCATCCCAGAGCAGCCTCCACAAGCGCAGGACCGTACGGGTTCTGCACTTGATATCTTCTTTCATCCAGACTGTACTGTCGGCTTCGGAGTTTCACCGAATCATGCCTTACGGCTCGTGGGCTGTACCACCGGTAGGGAATTGCACCCTGCCCTGAAGATTTATGATTCAATTACAGCGGCATTATAGCACGGCTTCTTTCGGATTGCAAGGGCATTCTGCAAACCGGGACGAAACCGGGATGAAGATGGTTTGAGGGTGGGAATGAAACTTTTTGGCTGTTGTTGCCTTGTCAAGAGGTTTGATGCCCTCTGTTTCTCTCTTTTTGCCAAAGTTTCCCTTTCTTTTTCTTGCAAGCTGCCGAAATCAGCGTGTTCTCAAAAGTTCGCGTTTGCGAAGCGTAGCGGAGCAATGAAAGCCCCAGTGGGGCTTTTAAGCGACAGAACGGTCTTGCGCAGCAAGATGGAGGGGCCTCGCCCCGACAAGTTCGCGTTGACACGGCTCGATTTTTGTGGTAATCTATCCCAACAATTGAATATAACATATTTTTACATATTCGTTCAGACCCTGCGGGGCTGAACATCTTGGCTTTCAGCCGTTACATAACCGACTAGCATGACCTTCCAGAAAAAGCGAAGGCAGGGCTGGTCTGTTTTTGTGACGGCTTTTTTGTTGCCGTTTTGCCCGTTGGACCTTGAAAACCGCATGACCGTCTGCATGGGATACTCGGCGATGACCCCCCAGTGGGAGAGCCGGAAAACGCCGCCGGAAGGGGGCAGGAAATCTATGCAGGGAGAACGGCAGAACGTTGATTTCTCAGTTGCGGAGTAAAGCGATGTACTCAAAATGAGCACATCGTTTTCCGTAACGCCAATGAAAGGACGGAATGCCTATGAGTAATTTTACCCCTGCATGGTTCAAGAAAGGCTTTTTCAACGAATCCCTGTTTTGTGACGATTTTCTGAGCACCCACCAACTGCTTTACTCGAATGGCGCATTTTTCACCCCGGACGGCAGAATGGTGGACCACATGCCCCTGCGGTGTGAGATCTTCGAGATGATGCGTGAATACGTCGGGGCGAACCTTGCCAAGAAGGTCACCAATGTGGTGGATGTGCTGAGCTGGCGGCACAGGTGGAGGACTTCCCGCCTGTCACTGACCGCATCGCACTGGCAAACGGCACCCTGTATCTGGACGGCACCTTTCAGGAGGGCAAGCCGGAGATCGTCCGCAACCGACTCCCGGTCAAATATGACCCGAAAGCTCCACAGCCTGTCCACTGGCTGCAGTTCCTGTCCGATCTGCTTTACCCGGAGGACATTCCCACAGTGCAGGAGTTCATCGGCTACTGCCTGATCCCCAGCAACAAGGGGCAGCGCATGATGGTCATTAAGGGCAGCGGCGGTGAGGGAAAATCGCCAATCGGCGTGGTGCTGTCCCGGCTGTTCGGCTGCAATATGAAGGATGGCAGCATCGGCAAAATCTCGGAGAACCGCTTTGCCCGTGCCGATTTGGAGCACACCCTGCTCTGCGTGGACGATGATATGCGGATGGAAGCCCTGCGTCAGACCAACTATGTCAAGTCCATCGTGACCGCACAGGGCAGATGGATTTGGAGCGCAAGGGCAAGCAGAGCTATCAGGGCTGGATGTACGCCCGCCTGCTGGCGTTCAGCAACGGCGATCTGCAGGCATTGTATGACCGCTCGGACGGTTTCTACCGCCGTCAGCTCATCCTGACCACCAAGGACAAGCCCCTGTCCCGTGTGGACGACCCGGACATTGCCGAGAAGATGGCGGCAGAGGTTGAGGGCATCCTGCTGTGGGCATTTGAGGGCTTGCAGCGGCTGGTGAAGAATGGCTTCCAGTTCACCGAGAGTGACCGTGCCAAGCGCAACCGGGAACTGGTGAAGCGGGACAACAACAATGTGTTCGATTTCCTCGAATCCGAGGGCTACATCCGCCTGAAGGCGGATGCCTGTACCAGCTCGAAAGAGCTGTATGAGGTCTACAAGATGTGGTGCGAGGAGAACAGCCTGAATGCGATCAAGGCACGAGGGTTCAGCGATGCGCTGATTGCCAACCAGCGCAGGTATAATCTGGAATCCACCAACAACATCGTCAACTCGTCCGGGCGGCGTGTCCGGGGCTTTGTGGGCATCGAAGCCCTTGTGCAGCCCGACCTCACCCCCAATGGCTGGCGGGCATGACCCGCTTTTGATCCCCCCTATATGGTGCGTTTTCGATCTTTCGCTGCGTACGTGCGTACAGAGAAAGCTGCCTGTTGCGTACGCACGTACGCAGCAAAACGCCAAAGTTCTCCTTTATAGGGGGGTGTTGGCAAAGTGTCAGGTTGACAGTTTGCCAAGAGTGGTAAGTGACGGGAAAAGGCACTTACCAGCGCCTACCCAATTCCCCAAAATGGGAATCAGGGTGGGATGGCCGTTATCAGACCGTCTATCTGCCTGTTACCATTTTGGGAACAGGCAAAATCAGTTGGTCAATTTGGCCAACTGAAAAAGCCGGACGAGCTGCGGGCAGGGATTCGCAAATCTTTGCCTGTCAGCTTGCCCGGAGCAAGAGTGCAGAGAGCGCAGCTCTTTGCCCCAGTGATATGATGCTGTGCGTCATATCCTACTGGGTATTATCTGGCGCAAAACGGCGGCAGATCCAGCAGCTTCGCTGCTGCGTTCTCCCCGCCAAGCTGTTGAAACGGAGGAATGTCTATCTGAAACTGACACGACACAACGGACGAGCCGGAGCACACGGCACTTACAACCCCAAGCACAATGACCGCAGTTTCAACCTTGCCAACAGTGAGCACATCGACCCGGAACGCGCCAAGGGCAACATCTACTGGGACTGCTTCCACGGTTTCCGTTCGGCTCTCGCTCCACCCGACCCGGACGATCTGGCGGCAACCTTCTCAGATGTGGAACGGCAGTTCTACGAGAGCCGGTACACGACCTTTATCGAAGGTCAGAACGAGCGCAACGCCAAGATTCGGCACACAGAGCGCAACCGCTCCATTCCCGACCTGCTGTCCAGCCGCAAGACCTGCCCGGAGGAGACCATCTACCAACTTGGAACGCTGGATGAACACGCTTCGGCAGAGACTTGCTGAGCGTCGTCACAGAGTTCATCGAGGAGTTCAAGGCCAAGTATGGCGACCACGTTCATGTGCTGGACTGGGCACTGCATCTGGATGAGAGCACACCCCATATCCATGAGCGTCATGTGTTCGACTGCGAGAACAAGTACGGTGAGGTGGCTTCCCAGCAGGAAAAGGCATTGGAAGTGTTGGGCTTCAACCTGCCCGACCCGGACAAGCCCCTCAGCCGCCGCAACAACCGCAAAATCACCTTTGATGCCGCCTGCCGGAAGATGCTGTTCGAGATTGCAAAACGGCATGGTCTGGAATTGGAGGAAGACGCGGAGTATGGCAACCGCAAATATTTGGAAAAGCAGGATTTCATCCTTGCCAAGCAAAAGAAGCAGCTTGCCGCCCAGCAGAACAAGCTGGACAAGCTGACCCTCAAGGTCAACGACATGGAAGCGTTGATCGATGAAGTTTCGGCTGCGGCCTACGACAAGGCGGTGGAGGTCGTGACCGATGTGGTGCGCACCGAGACCCGGAAGGAAGATATGCGGATGATCGAGGACACGAAGAAGTGGGTGCTGTCCCCGGAACGTAAGGCTCCGCAGACCACGAGAGAATACGCCGCCCACTGTTTGGACACCGTGCTGGACAAGTTCCTCAAGACCATGCAGACCACCACCGCACGTCTGCAGGAGAAGCTCCTGAAGCCGGAAGTCCGTCAGAAAAGCAAGGAGCAGGTTAAGGAGAAAGCACGAGATTCCGTCCTGCAACTGCTGAACCGCTTACAGGCAGAACAGGGGCAAAACAAACCAACGGCGCAACCCCGCAAACAGGAGGGGCACTCGGAAATCTGAACTCATCGGGAACGTTTGGGGCAGAAAGCTGGCACTTTCTGCCCCGGCACCCGGTTACAAGGAAACGGAGGTCTGCCTATGAATATGAATCGGCCTGACATGACCGAAGATGTGAAATCTAAAGATTATACGAATAAGTCCTTGCAAAAGGACTCGAACCCGG
This sequence comes from Faecalibacterium sp. OF04-11AC, assembly GCF_003460645.1. Taxonomy (NCBI): domain Bacteria; kingdom Bacillati; phylum Bacillota; class Clostridia; order Eubacteriales; family Oscillospiraceae; genus Faecalibacterium; species Faecalibacterium sp. OF04-11AC. The sequence goes on from NZ_QTVP01000010.1 coordinate 83,397, forward strand.
TTACAATGAAAGCGTCCAAATCCCCTGCCACAGAATCTTCTGACCAGACCAAAGCAGCCAAGCACGAACCTCTTGTTTACCGGGTGGAGGAAATCGCCCAGCTTTTGGCGATTTCTCCCCGTGCGGCGTACAACCTGTGCAACACCACGAAGGATTTCCGGGTGCTGCGCATCGGCACCAGCATCCGGGTGAACAAGCAGAGTTTCGACAGCTGGTTTGCGGCGGTCTGAGGGAGGTAATCTATGGCATCTACCATGCCGATGCCTGCCATGCAGGCAAAAATATATCTGCGCACAGCGCACACTACTAGGCATACGAAGTATGAAGCGCGGAGATTCCTACTCCGTCCGTTATAAGTACAAAGACCATTCCGGCAAACCCTGCGAGGGATGGGAGAGTTTCAAGACCAGGAAGGAGGCGCAGGAGCGGAAGATCACGGTCGAGAAAGAATTGCTGGACGGCACATTCCTTGTCCCCGACACCATGACGGTGGAGGAGATGCTGTACAAATGGATCCCGATCCAGTCCACCAAACACAAATGGTCTCCCAAGACCTACACCCAATCTGTGGCAATGGTGCAGAATCTTATCGTGCCGTATATCGGGAAACGGAAGGTGCAGGAACTGCGAACCTACGACATCGAGAAGTTCTATGCTACCCTTGCCAAGACTCCCTGCGGGCAGTACGTCCACGGCGTAAAGCAGCCCCTGACCGAAAAGCAGAAGAAGCGGCTGCTGTCCAGCACCTCTATCCACGAGGTCCACACGTTGCTGAAAACTGCATTTTCCTATGCGGTGGAGTGGGCCTTGATCCACAAGATTCCCCTGCCCCGTGAAGCGCCCAAGGCGAACAGCGAGGAACGTACCATCTGGGACGAAAAGACCATGCTGGCGGCGTTGCAGACCATCGAGAACCCGGCACTCCATCTGGCGGTGCACATGAGCATGATCCTTTCGCTCCGTGAGGGCGAAATTCTCGGCTTGCAGCCGAGTGATCTGGATTTCGATGCCGCCGATGGTCGTGGTACCATCTCGGTCAGCAAAACCATGCAGCGAGCCAACAAGGACGCTCTGGAAAAGCTCGACCCCAATCAGGTGTATCACACCTTCCCGGACAGGCGTGAGGGAAGCAAATCCTCTCTCATCCTGAAAAAGCCTAAGACCAAGAAGTCCAACCGCGTCCTGTATATGACGAAGCCCTTGAAGGAAGAACTTCTGGCATGGTTGGAAAAGCTGAAGCAGGACGAGCAGAACGCCCCGGAAAAGTACAGCAACTGCGGGCAACTGTTCCGGCTCCCGGACGGCTTGCCCATTGCGCCAGAACTGCTGACCAAGTGGTACCGCCTGTGGAGAGCCGAGCACCCGGAGTTTGAACAGATCGTGTTCCACGGCCTGCGGCACTCCAGTGCCACCTACCAGCTCTTGCAGTCGGACGGTGACTTCAAGTCGGTGCAGGGCAACACAGGTCATGCAACGGCATCTGTCCTGATGGACACCTACGCCCACACGCAGGACAAGCCTCGGCTGGAGCTGACCGAGAAGATCGAAGCCAACTTCTATTCCCAAGACCTGACCCCGGCAGCACCCCAGCCCCGGCAAAACGAAAAGCCGGCGGCAACAAAAATCTCCGGTAGGGAGATCCTTGAAGCCATCCGGCTGATGGACGCAGACGAACGCAGAGAATTGATGAGAGCCTTGTTCGCCTAAAATTTCTTCTTTTTATGCAAAGGAAAGCAGGCTGTGCAAACCTTGCGCAGAAAAGCCCCTGATTCGGGCAAATGTGCAAACGGTGTGCAGAAAGTGTGCAGCCGCTTTCCTACATAAAGAAAGAACGCCAAATCTTACGATTTGACGTTCAATATCTGGTGCACCTCCAGGGACTCGAACCCTGGGCCCACTGATTAAGAGAGCAAGCCGCCGGTTCGTCTCAATTCATGAAAGTTTCGAGTCATCGTTGCTTTTGAACAAGACGACGTGATTTTTCACCCGGCAATTTCTGCGCCCTTTGTCGAATTTTGCAGCGAAAAGCACCCTTTGCACGTTTTGAAACCGTGCAAAATCCGTGCAGAAACCGTGCACTTACTCTCTGACAAACAAAAATCACACTATCCACCACCGACTTGACGGCAATGGTTTGAGTGACCGACCCAGATATCCTAAATTATCTCTCTATGTTTACAAAACATCTGTGATTCTCTCTTTCTATTACGTAAGGACGCAAATGAAGGGCCCCATAAACGTCCTACTAAAAAAAGGAGATTATTACTATGTTACTCAAAAATGGAAGTACTGGCAACTATGTTATGTACCTGCAGTATGGACTGCATATCATGTGCTGCCCTCCGGGTAGTTTTGACAGCAAATTTGGCTCTGGTACTGAAAATGCTGTTAAGAAGTATCAGGGCAAAAAAGGTCTTACCCAAGATGGCATTGTTGGCGATGGTACATGGAACGCACTGGTAAGCGACATTAAAACCATCCAGCAGCTCCTGAAGAACAAAGGTTATTACGCCAGTACAGTGGATGGCCTTGCAGGTTCAGGCACTTATAACGCTGTTATCAGTTTTCAGAAAGCATCCGGCTTGACTGCCGATGGTATGGTCGGCAGTGCCACCCTAAACGCATTGAACGCTTCTTCGGGCGGTACAAGTGGTCAATCTCATTCAATCACTCTGCCTACTGATAGAAACTATCTTTGGGCACAGAAGAATCCGGACATTGTTAAGCTTGTTGGAAATAGTGGTTGCTCTCTTGTTGCCGTGTTGAATACCGCTAATATCTATGGGCCTCGTGAATTCACCCCTAACGAAGTCCTGACTGCCTGTGGAAATTGGGGTGCAAACGGTCTGAATACTTGGGCTCTTCCCAGCAAGTGCAATGGTAAAATCGACACGAGCAACTACACTCATGGCGGTAAGGAGCAGGCGACTGTATTCAGTGCAGTCAAAGCAAGTATTGACAATAACCTTCCCATCATTATTCGGCTCAACAGTAGCGATGGCAAAAAGACGCATTTTGTCACAGCGATTGCTTATACTGGCAGTTGCTCCTCTGCAAGCAGCATTTCCGTCATTGATCCTGCTGGTGGTGTCATTCGAACTCTTGAGGAAGCGGGAACTGCACGCAATGAAACCGTATACGGTGATTATATCGCAACCGCTCGTCGCTCCTAAATATCTCTACTCTCTTCATCAACAATAAGTTGTAAAGCATCATTTTTAACATATATCCCCCCCAAAGTCTTTTCTCAACTCTCGAAAAGGCTTCGGGGGGGATTTTTCAATGCCTATTATATGCAACACTTTTCACTATCTGCTTATCCAAGCTCAGGCGAGTGATATTTATTTACTCTCCACACATCCCCAACTTTTACCAACTGCATTTCATATTCGACTTTATTCATGTCATCATATGAATACTCATCATGTTCCTCATACGTTTCATTGGGATTATAGTATGCAATCATTACAAAATTTACTTGTGCTTCCGTTTTATTTTTCAAATAGTATCGCACTGAGCAGAAATCATCCGGATAATATTCTCCCACATATCCAGTAAAATATGGAATTTGTGCCAAATCATAGTCATCACAAACGGCAAGTTTTCCATTATAATTCACAAACTTTTTCTCAATTGAATCTTGTGACAAGAAATCATTTGTAAAAATAGATTTCATATATTCTTCAAACTCTTTATAAGAATTTTGATAGACCTCATAATCATGTCCGTTCAGTTTTACATATGTCGGCGCATTTTGCGTCATAGGCACAAAAGTCGGAGCATCTTCAATTTTAAAATTCAGTCCTTTTAAGTTACTTGATTGTCCCCAAAGTGCATAGTCTATTTTCTGCGCTTTTTCAAAAACAGTATATTGATCTTGATCTAAAAATACCGAGGTCGAATCAACTAACGTCTGGGAAAAATCTTGCAAATCATTTTTTTCTTCAGAATTGCATGAACTTGACGATGTATCCTGTGACGAAACTACTGTGGACATTGATGATGCTGTTGTATCATTCATTCCACATCCCACCAAATTCACCACAATACAACCTAGAATCACTATCATTTTTACACTTTTTGCACAATTCATATATGTTCTCCTTTTTTATAAGTTTATCAACATATTGTTTAGTCTCTATTACCTTCTTGTAAACTTTTTATATTAGCTCACAAAAATCTATTTTTCCGTTTACAAATCTTAACATTTTTCTCTTTCCTCTTAAAAGGAGGAAAGAAAATTGAATTATACGCTTTTTGACCTTTTTCTAAATGCATATAACGGCAACTCCTTTGCACAGCTACAAATCGTCCAACGTTTTCAGCCATTACTGAAAAAATATGCAGCTCTTCTTAAGTATGAGGATGCCTATTCAGATTTACAATTATATCTTCTCGAATTACTGCATTCCGGAAAATTGACCAAACTTCAAAGAAAAGATGACGGCACATTAGTGAAATATATTGAATCCTCTATCCGGCATCAATACATTTCGCTTAACAGCCGAAAAAACGCCGTAGATAACTCTGTCATCGCAAGCGTTGATGAAATTGATTTCGATCAGATGTCTTTGTCCTCAAACGATGAATATCCTGAACTATTGATTTTCGATTTACATTCTGTTCTTCAACCTTCTGAACTGACCTTATTATCTCAATTTGTTTTTAAAGGAATGAGCATCGCAGATATAGCAGAAAAATCTGGTGTCAGTAGACAAGCTATCAACCGTAAAAAGCTTTCCATATTAAAAAAATTAGAATGTGCATTCTTCCCTAAAACTTCCAAATAAATTCTCATTCATTTTGATTTCATTCTTTAGTGTATAAAAGCTATTTTCTTCGCTCCCTTTAATCAAACCACCACGGCAGTTCCAGCCACAGGTTATCCATGGCCTGTTCCTCGGTCTTTTTGGCGCGGCCTTTTGTCAGGTGAAAGTATATCGCCGTGCCGATCAGCAGATGTTCCTCGCCATCGGTGAAGCCATAGCGGTACAGCAGATAGGTCTGCTCCCGTTGGGTCAGCCGTTTCAGGCCATAATACAGTTCCCGGCGCGATTCCTGCTCCTCCATAATGCTCTGCGGCTGCATGGCGTAGGGGTCGGCTATGGCCTCAATGCGCCGTAGTTGTTCCTCTCCCGGCAGAACATCATCCAGCGAAACACGTTGGTAACAGACGCCGTCCTTGTCTTCCGTCACCATCCGCTGCTCAAAAGCGGCAAAGGCATCCCGCACCATGTCCATCATGGCGTTGCGGATGGCAGGAGCCGCATAGGTCAGGAACTTCATGCCGCGCGCTGCATCGAACTTCGGCACAG